>NZ_ANNO01000051.1:0-1480 GCF_000409565.1 Pseudochrobactrum sp. AO18b | reverse complement strand
AGCCTTCTTCTCGGCTCCGCTGCAGCTCTCGTTGCAGTATCCGGCGCTCAGGCTGCCGACGCCATCGTTGCACCAGAACCAGAAGCAGTAGAATATGTACGCGTTTGCGACGCTTACGGCGCTGGCTACTTTTACATTCCAGGCACAGAAACCTGCCTGCGCATCTCCGGTTATGTTCGCGCTGATTTTAAAGCCGGCAGAGATGCATATAACGGCTATGATGCTAAAACATGGCGCACAAACACTCGTTTCACACTGCGTACACACACAGCGACTGAAACAGAACTTGGAACTCTGAAAACTTTCACCGAAAACCGTTTCAACTTCGGTGACGGCGAACAGAAGTCCAACACACTGAAACACGCTACTATCTCTCTTGGTGGCCTGACAATCGGTAAAACAGACTCTGCATTCCATACCTTTACCGGTTACCTCGGCGACATCATCAACGATGATGTTGTAGATGCAGGTGCATATAACACCAACCTGATCAGCTACACCTTCACTGGCGGTAATGGATTCTCGGCAATCATCTCTGCTGAGCAGGGCGAAAAAGTTGCAGCTTTCACAGACGGCGTTCACCTTTATGACGGCGTAATCGACGACTACATGCCACACGTAGTTGGTGGTGTGAAATTCGAACAGGCTTGGGGTGGCATCGCAGCTGCTGCAGCTTACGACTCTGAGATCGAAGAGTGGGCTGGTAAAGTTCGCCTCGACCTGAACGTAACAGACCAGTTCTCCGTATGGGTACAGGGCGGCTACTCTTCATATAAAGCAAACGTTGGTCAGTTCGGCCGTTGGGGCGGTGACTGGGCTGTTTGGGGTGGCGCGAAATTCAAAGCTACCGACAAAGCTACATTCAACGTACAGGTTGCTCATGAAGATTGGGGTAAAACCGCTGTTGCTGCAAACGTAGCTTACCAGCTGGTTCCAGGTTTCACAATTACTCCAGAAGTGACATACACCAAATGGAGCCACAATGCTGGTTACGCAGCTGCAGGCCATTCTCTTAAGCCTGATGTTCGTGGCAAAGACGCTTTCGGTGGTATGATCCGCTTCCAGCGTTCGTTCTAATTATTTAGAATAACATTATGTGAAAACCCGGCATTTCGATGTCGGGTTTTTTCTTTGACATTTTTTTTGACAGGTTATAATTGTAATTAGTCTCGGACTTTTTGATAAGTTTGGATTAAAAGCATTTGATCTCCAGTCAGTGCTGAATTGATAAGGCAGCGAAGAGTGATCTTTGTTGCCTTATTTTTTAACGGTCGAGCGCTCACAATTAGTCAGGTTTTATCGTTAGAAATAGGTGTGATTACCTTCACAGTAAGACATCTCATTAAGCATGGAATATGGACCCCATTTGAGGGGTTAACGGCATCCAAACGGGACCCTGTTGATTGCCGCTAAGAACTGCCCCGGTTTTTCCACCGAGAATTGACCCGCCTTTTAATTAATGTTCGGGTTTTTATTCACG
>NZ_ANNO01000050.1:0-9581 GCF_000409565.1 Pseudochrobactrum sp. AO18b | reverse complement strand
CCCCCCCCCGGTAAATATCTGCAATCAGCTCTTGGCTACGCGGCTATGCGGCCATTTCCAGTCACGGATTTCCGGCATATCCTCACCATGCTCACGCACATAGTCATGATGCTGCTGAAGCTTTTTTTGAAGATACGCGATAATCGGGTCTGCTATACCGGCAGCCAAAGGTAGACGGTTAAGCGCTTCAATCGCCAGATTATAACGATCAAGTTCGTTCATCACAGCCATATCAAAGGGCGTTGTGGTTGTGCCTTTTTCGATAAAGCCACGCACATGGAAGTTCGGATGGTTGGTGCGCTTATAAACCAGCCGGTGGATCAGATACGGATAGCCGTGATAAGCGAAAATTACCGGACGATCAGTGGTGAAAAGCGCATTAAATTCACTGTCGGCAATACCATGCGGATGATGCTGCGGTGATTGCAGTGCCATCAGATCAACAATATTGACTACGCGGATGCGCAAATGCGGCAGCGCTTCACGCAACATTGCGGCGGCGGCCAGAGTTTCCATGGTCGGTACATCACCGGCGCAAGCCATCACCAGATCAGGCTCCATACCATCTTCGCTGCCTGCCCAATCCCATTTACCAAGACCGGCCTCACAATGCTTTTCTGCTTCATCCATGGTTAGCCATTGTGGTGATGGCTGCTTACCGGCAACGATCACATTCACACGGTTCCATGTTTTGAGACAGTGGTCACCCACCCAAAGCAGTGTATTGGCATCCGGCGGGAAATAAACGCGGACAATATCGGCGCTCTTATTGGCGACCAGATCGACAAAACCCGGATCCTGATGGGAGAAGCCGTTGTGGTCCTGCCGCCAGACATGGGAGGTCAGCAGATAGTTGAGCGATGAAACCGGTTTGCGCCATGGCAGTTCGCGCGCGACCTGCAACCATTTGGCATGCTGGTTGAACATTGAATCCACAATATGGATAAAGGCTTCATAGCAGGAGAAGAAGCCGTGACGACCGGTCAGCAAATAGCCTTCCAGCCAGCCCTGACACAAATGCTCACTGAGCACTTCCATCACGCGGCCGTCGGCGGCCAGATGATCATCACTGTTTAGCGTTTCAGCCATCCAGACGCGGTCGGTTGCCTCAAAAACACTGCCAAGGCGATTGGACGCCGTTTCATCTGGCCCGAAGACACGGAAGTTTTTATCCTCATCATTGAGGCAGAGGACATCGCGCAGATAATCACCAAGGATTTTGGTGGTTTGTTCCTGTACCGCACCCGGCTCGCTAACATTGACTGCATATTTGCGGAAATCGGGTGTTTTCAGGTCTTTACGCAGCAAGCCACCATTGGAATGCGGAATAGCGCCCATGCGTTTTTCACCGCTTGGTGCGAGCGCGCGCAGTTCCGGTTTCAGCTTGCCGCTTGCGTCAAACAGATCTTCGGGATCATAGCTGCGCATCCAGTCTTCAAGGATTTTGCGGTGGGCATCATCTGCGCGGCAATTGGCAACCGGCACCTGATGGGAGCGCCAATGGTTCTCCACCATTTTGCCGTCAACCACTTTTGGCCCTGTCCAGCCTTTGGGGCTGCGGAAGATAATCATCGGCCAGCGCGGACGCTCCGGAGATTTAAGATCGGCTTGCTCTTTAATGGCTTTGATACGATCAAAAGCACGGTCAAAAGTTGCAGCCATCAGTTGGTGCATGGCTTCCGGCTCGTGGCCCTCTACGAAAAATGGTTCATAGCCATAGCCTGTGAAAAGGCTGTACAGGTCTTCATCTGACATACGAGCAAGCAGGGTCGGATTAGCGATTTTATAGCCATTCAGATGCAGGATCGGCAACACCGCGCCGTCGCGCTTCGGGTTGAGGAATTTGTTAGAATGCCATGCAGCCGCCAAGGGGCCGGTTTCGGCCTCACCGTCACCGACAACACAGGCAACGACGAGATCGGGATTATCAAAAGCTGCGCCATAAGCATGCACAAGCGCATAGCCAAGCTCGCCTCCTTCATGGATGGAACCCGGAGTTTCCGGTGCCACATGGCTTGGAATACCGCCCGGGAACGAGAACTGGCGGAAGAGTTTTTGCATTCCGTCAACATCTTCGGTGATATCGGGATAGGTTTCCGTATAAGTGCCTTCCAGATAGGTATTCGCCACCATGCCAGGGCCACCGTGACCGGGGCCGCAGACATACAGCACATCTTTGTTGCGCTTTTTAATGATGCGGTTGAGATGTACATAGATGAAGTTCAAACCGGGTGTAGTGCCCCAATGGCCGAGCAAACGCGGCTTGACATGTTCAGGTTTTAAAGGCTCACGCAGCAGCGGATTTTGCATCAGATAAATCTGCCCGACGGAGAGGTAATTGGCCGCGCGCCAATAGCGGTCGGTCAGTTTCAGCTGATCCGGAGTAAGCGGCTGGGCGCCAGTCTGATTATTCATTCCAAAATTCCTTAACCTATTGGGAGGATTGGTTTAAAACAGTGAGGGTTTCCGCAGCAATCACTTGCTCTTCATCAGTTGCGAGCATGAAAGCCGCGATTTTGCTTGATTGTGTACTAATGCGGAAAGCATTTTTATCATTGGCCACACCATCCAGTTCGACGCCCAGCCATTGTAATTTTCTGGCAATATGGGTGCGGATTTCGGGCTGATGTTCGCCAATACCTGCGGTGAAAATAATGGTATCCAACCCGCCAAGGCTGGTCGCCTGACGACTGATTTCACCGGCAATGCGTGTGGTGAAGAGATCAATAGCTTGCTTTGCTTCAGGTGCCTCACTTGCCAACAAGTCACGACAATCTCCGCTGATGCCGGACACACCGAGCAGACCGGAGCGATGATAAAGCATATCAGTCAACTCATCGGCGTTCATATTCTGCTGGCTCAACAGATGCAGCAGCACACCCGCATCTAGATTTCCGCAGCGCGTTGCCATCGGAATACCGTCCAGCGTGGAGAAACTCATACTGGTATCAACGCTTTTGCCTTCTCTAAGTGCGCAAAGGCTGGCGCCGCTGCCAAGATGGGCAACAACAAGTTTCTTACGGCCTAAATCCGGGTCAAGCTCGTTAAAATGTTGTGCAATGGATTGATAAGAGAGTCCGTGAAAACCATAGCGCTTGATGCCTTGGTCATGCATTTCCCGCGGAATGGCAAACCGGCGGTTCACATCCGGCATGGTGCGATGGAAGGCTGTATCAAAAGAGGCTGTTTGCAAAATATTAGGGAAAAGTTGGTGGATCGCTTTAATCAGCGCCAGACTTTTAGGCTGATGCAACGGCGCATAGGCCGACAAATCGTCAATGGCCTGAATTGAGCGTTCATCAATCAATGCAGGACCAGTAAAAACATCGCCGCCATGCACCACACGGTGACCAATGGCTTTGATACGGGTCAGGTCTATATGCGCAGAAAGCTTATCGAAAACCTCGCTCAACACGCTGACTATATCCGCAGAAGCCTCAGATTGCAGTTGCAAATCCAGCCGTTCTTTGCCGCGCTCCATATGAAAACTCAAAGGAGACGCGGCAAAATCAATGCCAGCCTTAGCGGATTTATGCAAAGACGAGCCGTTCCATTCAAAACTGCCGATTTTGACGGTCGATGATCCTGTATTGAATGTGAGAATTAAATCATTCATTCCAAGTCTTTCCATAATCAACAGCTTTGCAGGAAAAGTGAGGCAGGCTTTATTGTGTCAGCTCACCTCAGGAAGTTACGGAAACGTTTGAGTGCGAAGAAGAAGAGCACGGAACCGATAATCATGAGGGCGAGGAACTGCGGCCAGACCACGCTTAATCCTGCACCGCGGAACAGCACCGATTGCGCGAGAATCACAAAGTGCGTGTTTGGTGCTGCCAGCATGATATTCTGAATGATTTCCGGCATGCTCTCACGCGGTGTCATTGCACCGGAGAGAACCTGCAACGGCAGCAGGATCAGCACAATCAATAGTCCGAATTGCGGCATGGAACCGGCAATGGTTGCTAGATAAATGCCGAGACTGGTGGTGGCAAAAAGCTGGAGTGCCACCCCGAGCAGGAACAGGATGATCGATCCATTGATCGGTACCGACAGCACACCTTTGACGATGAACAGCAAGGACATTGCCGTGGCAACCAGCACCACAAGCCCCATCGACCAGACCTTACTGATCATGATCTCGATCGGGGTGACCGGCATCACCAGCAGATGTTCAATCGTGCCATGTTCACGCTCGCGAATGAGTGCCGCACCGGTCAGGATGATTGACAGCATCGTCACCGAGGCAATCACGTTGGTAACCGCACCGAACCAGCCTTTGTTCAGATCCTGATTGAAGCGCGCACGCAGGTTCTGCGCGACCGGCATTTTAGTGGCACTGCGATAATGATTGAGAAACTCGCTCACCTCATTGGTCACAATGGCCTGCACATAGCGCCCGCCGCTGAAGGCCTGACTCATACGCGTCGCATCAATATTCAGCTGAACAGTCGGATTGCGTCCGGCCAGAAGATCACGCTGGAAGTTCGGCGGAATATCCAGCGCAAATGTATCCAGACCGGTATCCATGCGCTTGTCCATCTCATAAGTGGAGATGAGTTTCGGCGGTACAAAATAAGGCGGATAAAATGCGGTGGTAATCCGGCCGGAGATCGGGGACTGATCCTCATCAACAATTGCGATCGCCGCATTGTTTAGGTTTTCCGGCATTGCTTTGGAAGCCGTATAGATTGCCAGTGTGAACGCATAAACAATCAGGATCATCAGCATCGGATCGCGGGCAAGACCGCGTAGCTCCTTGATGCCAAGACGGAATATATTGGAAATCCTCATCTCAGCGCGCCTGTTTCTTGAGAAGAACAATACCCAGCACCATCAGCACCGGAATGGTTATCAGCAACATCAGAAAAGGCATGCCCAGATCAGAGAAGCTGAGCGCTTTCGAGAACGTCCCGCGCGAGATGGTGGTGAAGTAGGTTGTCGGATAAATCTGACCGATCAAAGCCCCTGCACCACGCAAAGAAGAAACCGGATCAATGATACCCGAATATTGCACGGCAGGTATCAACGTCATCAAGGCGGTGCCGAAGATAGCGGCGATCTGACTGTTCATGAAAGTGGAGAGCACCAGCCCCATGCCTGTTGTGATAATCACATAGAGCAAGGCAGCCGTTGAATAAGTCAGAAAACTGCCGGTAAACCGCACCTGAAAGATGAACACTGCGAAGGCGGTCAGCATCAGGAAGTTGAAGAAAGCCAGCCCGATATAAGGCAGCTGCTTACCCATCAGAAACTCGAATTTCGTGACCGGTGTCACGTAGAAATTGATAATCGAGCCCAGTTCTTTTTCGCGCACAACACTCAGCACCGAGAGCATGGCCGGTATAACCAGCAGTAACAGCGGAATAACCGCTGGCACCATGGCTACCAGACTTTGCACATCCGGATTATAGCGATAGCGGATTTCCATATTGAAACTGGTGAGGGCCGTGGTGTTGCCATAGAGCTCGCGGGCTTTTTGCGACAACCAGTTGAGATGCGTGCCCTGCACATAACCCTGAATGGTTTCTGCCCGCGTCGGCATTGCACCGTCAATCCATGCGCCGACTTCAACAGGACGTCCATGTTCGACATCGCGGGCAAAGTTCGGTGGTATCTCAATCGCCAGACTGATCTCGCCGTTTCGCATGCGCCGGTCGAGATCGTCATAATCAAGTATCGGATCTTTTTCGATAAAATAGCGTGAGCCGGAGAATTGGCGGATATAGTCACGACTGATCGTTGTGTCGTCGCGGTCAATCACTGCAAAACTTAAGTTATTCACGTCGAGATTGATACCGAAACCGATCACAAACATCAGGATAACACTGCCAAGCATTGCCAGTGTGGCGCGGATCGGATCGCGCCGCAGTTCCAGCGTTTCGCGTCTGGTATAAGCGAGCATACGGCGCAGATCAGGCATCCAGCTTGCAGACGGAGCCGGAAGCTCTCGTACCCGTTTTACTGTTTGTGCTGTCTGTTCTGCAACTGCTGTATGGGCAGGTTGCGGCGCAGGTGCGGTTTCGCCAATGGCATCTTCAAGATAGCCGATGAACGCCTCTTCCAGTGTTGCTGCCGAACAGCTGGCAGTGATTGCAGCCGGTGTATCACTGATCAGCACTTTACCGGCATGCATCAGGGAAATCCGGTCACAAAGCTCTGCTTCATTCATGAAGTGGGTGGAGACGAAAATCGTCACATTATCCTTGCGCGAAAGATCGGCGAGGATTTGCCAGAAGGCATCACGTGCCACCGGATCAACACCGGAAGTCGGCTCATCGAGAATGAGAATATCCGGCTGATGGATCAGGGCGACCGCGAGAGACAAACGCTGACGGATACCGAGCGGCATATCATCCGGATAAATATCCATCATCTCGGTCAGATCGAAACGCTGTGAAAGCTCTGTAATACGCTGTTTGGTTCTGGCCTCTTCCATGCCGAATAATTTGGCGTGGAGTTCCAGATTGTGATGCACAGTCAGTTCTGAATAGAGCGAGAAAGCCTGTGACATATAGCCGACACGACGGCGGATATCGATATCTTTGGTATCAACTTCACGGCCAAACAGGCGGGCAATACCATCACTTGCAGGCAGCAAGCCGGTCAGCACTTTCATGGTCGTGGATTTGCCGCAACCATTGGAGCCGAGGAAGCCGAAAATCTCGCCGCGCGGAATACGGAAGCTGACATTATCAACGGCTGTGAACTTACCAAAACGCACGGTGACATGCTCGGCTTCAATGGCAATATCCGTGATGCTTTCATCACGCGGCGGGATCACCACCTTATGATGGTCTTGGCGCAGTTCTTCCGGCAATAAGGCGATAAAGGCATCATCCACATTCGATGTGCCGGTTTGTTGCATCAGCTCTTTTGGTGTGCCACTGGCGAGGATCTGCCCGTCATTCATAGCAATAAGCCAGTCGAAACGCTCGGCTTCTTCCATATAGGCCGTGGCAACAATCACGCTCATACCCGGGCGATCTTTGCGGATATCGTCGATCAGCTCCCAGAACTGGCGGCGCGACAGAGGATCAACGCCGGTGGTCGGCTCATCAAGAATCAGCAGGTCAGGATCATGGATCAGCGAACAGCAAAGACTGGTTTTTTGCTTCATCCCGCCGGAGAGTTTACCGGCAGGACGATCCGCAAAAGGCGACATGCCGGTGCGTGCCAGCAAATCCGTAATTCGGCGCTCACGTTCATGCTTGTTATGGCCGAATAATCTGCCGAAGAATTCAATATTCTCAAAGACCGACAGGGTCGGATATAGGTTTTTACCCAGCCCTTGCGGCATATAGGCAATACGAGGAAAAGCGGACTGGCGATGGCGCTTGTCAGCAATATCCCCGCCCAGCACGTCAATGCGCCCTTGCTGCATAATACGCGCACCAGCAACCAGTGACAGCAAGCTGGATTTCCCCACGCCGTCAGGGCCAATGAGGCCGATCATGCGACCAGTCGGAATATCCAGCGTCAGATCACACAGGGATTGTTTGGCGCCATAGGTCAGGCTGACATTCTGTATGCGGACGACAGGTTCATCGTCCGCGCTGTTATCGCTCACCAGATCCATGTTCATTGTACAGGTTCCGCAAGGTTCTGTGGCCATGTGGCTTCAGAGTTCAGCTTAACATAGACAGTGCCCGGCAGACCGGTTTTGACCTGCTGAATATGTTTTTGCAGCAGTTCCTGCGGGATTTTGGCTTTTACGCGAAACACCAGCTTCTGGCGCTCTTCTTCCGTTTCAACGGATTTCGGCGTGAACTGGGCAACGTCGGCAACAAAACTGATTTTGGCCGGAATAACAAATTGCGGTGCAGCATCCAGAAGGATACGGGCTTCAGCACCGATTGCGACCTGTCCGGCCTGTGCAGTTGGCAGGAAGAACGTCATATAAACATCGCTCAGGTCAACCAGATTGAGCACACGGCCACCGGCAGCAATCACTTCACCCGGCTGGGCAATACGATATTGAACGCGACCCGGTTTGGGTGCTTTCAAACTGGCATCATTGATCTCAACGGCAATTGTTGCAATCGCGGCTTTAGCAGCATCAACGGCTGCTTCCGCATCAACAACCTGCGCTTTGGCGGCGCTAATACCGGCTTCAGTTGCAGCCAGCTGCGCTTTGGCAGCACTCACTGCCGCTTCAACGCCACGGGCATTGGCACGGTCATCATCGAGAATTTGCTGGGAGACAGTACGGGATTCATTCAGCTGCTGCGAGCGTACCAAGCGGCGCTGCGCGGCATCTAGTTGTGCTTCGCGTTGTGCGATGATGGCAGCAGCTGCTTTTTGTTCTGCTTCACGCTGTGCTACAAGGCTACGGGTTGTTTCAATACTGATTTCTGCACGGCGCAACTGTGCTTCAGCCTGACGACGCTGGCTTTCGGCCTGATCGGTATCCATCTGCGCCAGAACATCGCCGGCATTCACAAAATCACCCTCATCCGCCAGAATTTGACGAATACGACCGGCACTTTTGGTGGAAATGTCGACCTCAACGGCTTCAATACGTCCATTTCCGGAGGCAATGCCTTCGGGTAGGTTGTCATTATTCAGTTGTTGCCATGTATAATATCCGCCTCCAGCAAGCAGGACTGTAACGACAACAAAAGTGTATTTCTTAAACCGAATCAATTTGCTTTTGATCATTTACTATGCCTGAGTTTATATGAAACTTTGTCTATGAGGTGTTATATGAATCAATAAATGTCATTGATTGCAGTCAATACTGTTTATTTCTTTTTGTTGTAATAAAAGTTACATTCTGCCCCAAAAAGCATCATTTTTTATTTATGTTGGTTCCAGTCTAAATCGGACAATATCTGTGCTATTATGGATTGAGTTTCTTCTTTTTTGACGCATGACGTGATCCTAGGCAATAATGGAAGCGATATTTGGATTTGAATTTTGCAAGACCAATTAAAGGCCAAGGTAGATCAAATGATTGCCCATCTGGACTTTAATGGCGCAATGACCTTCGCCGAACAGCATACAGCGAGTCGTGCGACTCTACATAAACGTCTTGAACTTGAACCTCAGGAGGAAGTTCTTATTGTTGTGACTGAAGTCAGTGGATGGCCAGTTACTCGACATGTCGATCTCTATCCGCGCACCCTTACTCGAATTGAACAATCCAACAACAAGCTTGCCCATTTGTGCGATTGAACGGGCTGTACAAGCGCGGAACGGTTCATGGTAGTAAATCATTCATTTGCCTTCCCCCCCCCTCTGTGCGTCTCTGCATCGCGACGTCAAGGGGCAAAGAAAAGGTACCTTACTCCATAGGCAAGCTGTGCGGTCACGCTGCACCCCTAAATATGAGCGTTTTCCAAATTTGGAAAATCGGAGTTTGCTTTGCATTTTGAGGAAAATCGAAATGGCAAAAAAGGCCACAACATCTTCGACCTCGTCCGCAATAATCGACCTTACGGGTGAAGAAATGCTGTCAACGAGTGGGGCATCTTCACTGTTGGGTATTACATCTCAATGGCTTCGTCAGCTATCGGCGAATGGTTATATCCCCGTGGCAATCAAGGGAAAGTACCCACTGGTTGCTGTTGTACAAGGTTATG
>NZ_ANNO01000049.1:0-4585 GCF_000409565.1 Pseudochrobactrum sp. AO18b | reverse complement strand
GACGGCAAAGAGAGGTCGAACTCCGGATCGGGAAAGAGGAAGGTCGTCTCGTCGATATGGAAGACGTTGAAGCCATCGTCTCAAATGTTTTTGCAACACTACGCGCAGAACTTACCGGCATCCCCGTAGCGGTAACGCGCGATGTGAAATTGCGCGCGGAGATTGAGAAGGGATTAAATGGGGCGTTTGCTCAATCACAAGGCAAGTTCAGAGAAGCGGGTGAGGCTTTACGATCTGGCAGCGATCTTTTGGGAGCCGGCGGAGAAAACGACTCCTGACAAATGGGGGGGGCGGAGAACTGCGTCTATCCGTCAGCATAACAATATCCTAGAAGGTGGGAATACTGCCTGTAATAAACTAATATGAGAGGTGCTTTATGGCTAAAGGTCGTCTTGATAGTTTAATGGATCAATTGGGCGTTAAATTGGTGCCTACCTACCGGCGCAGAGCGCGCGGCCAGAGCCATGCACGGGGCACAATGAAAGCCATAAGGGACGCACACGGCGAAGGTCATTTGGTCTTTGTTGTGAAAACCATAAAGCAAAGCGCCGGTAATATTGATGAGCTGTGGTCTGAAACAATCGGTGCAGTCTCAGACATAGTGCTGCAGCGCCCAGATTGGGCAGAGAGGCGTGCTGGTGACTTTATGGCGGCTTTTGATCAGATTGACCTTGCCGTGCTCCGTGGTCGCTCTCTAGCGCTCAGGCCGTGGCCGGTACGCGGGACACTACGCACATTGATACTTTCGGAGCTTGAAGGATTGCTTGCGCCAGTGTGTGCGGCGTAGTTTATTCTGTAGCCAGTCGCCCCAACTGAAAGCACTCATGCGACCTACAAAAGCGAGAAAGCACGCCACACGGCAACCTCGAAGGAACCAGTCGCCATTTCAGACGAGAGGCCTATATTCCAGCCCTATACGCGCCACACAGAAGCGGAGCTGATCGAGATAGGGCAATTCTCATCCAGAATAAGCTATCGCTTCCGCACGGCGAATTTGGGCCGTGGGTACGCGATAAGACCGGACTGCCATATGAGGCCGCGCTGAATGCCATGAGACTGGCGCAAGTGGCTTAAACGGCGTTCGTGGCTTTCTGATCGGTGAAGGCTTGAAGTTGCTATGACCGGTCAGCAATAAAAAAGCCGCCCGACTGGAACAGGGCGGCTAATCAGTTATTTATTCTAAGGCCGTTCCACTTTGGTAATAAGAATATTCTTTAACGCTCCGTACTGCTAACAAATTTGAAAGCACTACATGAGATCCGACCATCGGGTGATATTCTGTCTCTATTGTTTGCGCGCAGGCTCGAAACAATCAGATTTCTTGTGGCAATATCTCGGCACATATCTACTAAAATAAACGGGACTGGTCTTTTCTCATCTTCGAGAAATATCCGTTCTTTGTATGTGTTGATGTTATAGCTACTGATCCGGCCGAACATATCATTTTGGTTATCGGAAGTCAGGAATGGGCGAAATTCGTACCAACCTTGGACGCATCTCCCACTCCATCATTTTATGGTGCGGACTTTTACTGAAATTTGAGTAAAAGGTATCACTGAATTGATGATGCCCCAAATTTAGGGCACGTCCACAAATTGTGGATGAACAATTCAACTTCCTTAAATTGAGGAAGTTGAATTACACTATTCGTTGGGCAGGTGAATTCCGCAAGCAGATTGTGCCGCAATAGGGGACTCGAAATGATCTTGTAACTTCTGATAGTCGCCGCCCCAAGTTATCCGCCAGCAAGTTGCCGCTCAAGCTGGCATGTCAGGCCAAACCAAATCTGGTTCGGCTGAATTCAACCCTTCGATTTGAGCGAAAGGTTGCTCAGTCCAAATCTGGGCTGAGTGTCACAACGATTCGACGGGGCATGTTGCACGGCATGTCGCGTGGAGCTACCGTGTACCAGTGTAACTCATTGAAATTTATAGAATGCCATTTGCAACACGATGCGACATGAAATTTACATCATGTTCCAGCTACGTGCTTTATAACTATTTGATTTTGTTTTGTAATTTTTTGGTAGCGGAGGACGGATTCGAACCGCCGACACAAGGATTATGATTCCTCTGCTCTAACCTACTGAGCTACTCCGCCCCACGATGCTTCAGAGCTTTTCAGCTGCTTCGCGAAGCAATGTTCTCGTTGGGAACGGGGGTCGTATAAGTCGGTATGCGCATAGCTGTCAAGCACTGTTATGCATTAATCGGTATTGAAATCCAACTTTTGCAAAGTTATTGAGTTTTCAACAAGCAAAGGCAGGAAAATATGGCACCGCGTATCGCAGTTCTCGGTTGTGGCTATTGGGGCAACAATCATATCCGCACTCTTAAAGGTCTGGGCGCACTCGTTGCTGTCAGCGATATTGATCCGGCACGCTCCGCAAAATTTGCTGCGGATTATGATGTGGCGCAAATCAGTGTTGATGATCTTTTTGTTTCAAAAGACATCGACGCGATTGTTATGGCACTGCCTGCGCAGTTCCATGCGCAATATGCCATCCGCGCGGTTGAAAACGGCAAGGATGTGCTGGTTGAAAAGCCGATCGCTCTGACTGTTGCCGATGGTGAAACCGCAATACAGGCGGCTCAGAAACATGGCCGTGTGTTTATGGTTGGCCATATTCTGCGCTTCCATCCGGCATTTGAGAAATTGCTGGAACTGGCACAAAGCGGTGAACTCGGCAAAATCGGTTATATTCAGGCGCATCGCATTGGTCTTGGTAAATTCCACGGCCAGAATGATGCTCTTTGGGATCTCGCACCACATGATTTGTCGATGATTCTGGCGCTGACCGGCTCTGAACCTACTGAGGTGCGTGGTGAAGGTGCGGCAATGATCGATCATTTGAGCGATTTTGCCCATCTGCATATGGAATTCCCGAATGGTATTCGCAGTCATTTGTTTGCGTCACGCCTGAACCCGATCATGGATCGCCGTCTTGCGGTTGTTGGCGACAAGGCAATGGCTGTTTTTGACGATGCTGAACCATGGGAGCGCAAGCTGACCCTGTATCGTCATAAAGTCTGGCAGGAGAACGGGCAGATCGCTTTCACCAAGGCTGATCCGGAATATGTGCCGGTACAGGAAGGCATGCCGCTGACCCGTGAGCTGGAACATTTCATTCATTGCATTGAAACGCGTGAAACACCGCGCACCAATGGTGAAGAAGCTGTGAGTGTGTTGCGGATTTTGACCAAAGGCACTGTGAACCATCCGGTTCGCTAACCGTAATCACAGATATTTGAGATATCCGGCTCTTTGTCATGCTGACGGTACTGATAGATTGCCCCATAGTCTGAGGGGCTGAACGGGATAATCAGACTGTATCCATGTGGACAGACTGCAGGATGCGAATAAAACAACGCGATTGAGCGGCTTTTCTGGTATAAGAACCGGCGAGCCGGTCTTCGCGACTGCTGTGCGGAACAAGGGAGACGCGATGTTCCGCCATTGCTTCAAGCTGTGTTACATTGTTTGCCAAACAGTGAAGAATGCACCATGGCGAAGTCTCTTATGAGGGACTACATACTACTCGATTCGCGGGTGTGCGCGTGCATGATGCGGATCAATTGATATTGGAGCCGACATGCAATTCATTGATCTTGTGAGCCAGCGCGCTCGCATTGAAGACCGTCTTAACGCTGCTGTTCTTAAAGTGGTCGCGGAAGGCAAGTATATTCTCGGACCTGAAGTTGCTGAGTTTGAGAAGCAGCTTGCTGATTATGTTGGCGTCAAACATGTTCTGGCCTGTGCCAATGGTACAGACGCATTGCAGATGCCGCTGATGGCTATGGGCGTCGGCCCCGGCGATGCAGTTTTCTGCCCGAGCTTTACCTTTGCAGCAACCGCTGAAGTGGTGGCGCTGGTTGGTGCGGAAGCGGTTTTTGTGGATGTCGAGGAAGACACCTACAATATGAATGTGGAACAGTTGCAGGCTGCTATTCATGCAGTGCGCAAGGAAGGCCGTCTGACACCAAAGGCGATCATTCCGGTTGATCTGTTCGGTCTGCCTGCTGATTACCGTGCCATTATGGCAATTGCTGATAAAGAAGGCCTCAAGGTCATTTCCGATGCTGCCCAGTCGATCGGCGGCAAGCGTGACAATGCTATGTGCGGTTCTTTCGGCCATGTCGGTGCAACCAGCTTCTACCCTGCCAAGCCGCTCGGCTGCTATGGTGACGGCGGCGCAATCTTTACCAATGATGACGAGCTGAACGATGTTCTGCGCTCCATCCATTTCCACGGTAAAGGCGAAACCCAGTATGACAATGTGCGCATTGGTCTGAACTCCCGTCTGGATACGATTCAGGCAGCGGTTCTGCTGGAAAAAATGGCTATTCTCGAAGACGAAATGGAAACCCGTCAAAAGGTTGCCAATCGTTATGCCGAAGGTCTGGGTGACATTGTTAAAGTAACCCGTCCGGCTGCCGGTATCCGTTCCGCATGGGCGCAATATTCGATTGAAACCGAACGCCGTGATGAGCTGAAAGCCCATCTGCAGGCGAAGGGTATTCCTTCGGTTATCTATTATGTGAAGCCGCTGCATTTGCAGACTGCTTATAAGCATTACACGATTGCA
>NZ_ANNO01000048.1:0-4278 GCF_000409565.1 Pseudochrobactrum sp. AO18b | reverse complement strand
TTCAGACGGGCAGTCAGTGTGACTGCAAATTAAAATATGAATTGAAAATTCATATTATCGGGTGTTAGCTGCAGATAACCCGCCGGTTTTAACCGGCAGAGACTGCAGGAGAGATGATGAATAAGCCTGTATTTATTGCGCAAACGGAAGTTTCCTCCGCGCAGGCAGAGATAATTTTCGAAAATCTTCTACGTGTTTATGGTGAACATTATGCCGTGGAGCGCACAGGGAATGAAGGTACAATTCCGCTGCTGATGGGGGTGGCAAAACTCAGGCTGGAACAGGAGCGTTTTACCGTAACCGCCGAGGCTGCCAATGAAAGCGATCTGTCTTATCTGAAATTTGCTGTCGCGGAAGGTATTGTCCACCATGCGGGTGCCGAAGCTGTGAGCTTCCGCTGGGAAGGCGACGGCGCAGGCGAGGGCAGTCTGCCACCGTTTTTCCGCGAAATGAAGGTCATTGCCGTGCGCAATATTACGCCGCATATGCGCCGGATCAGATTGCAGGGCGATGATCTGGGGCGCTATGCCAGCGGCGGGCTTCATATCCGCCTGATATTGCCGCCTAAACCGCCGCTCAAACCGATATGGCCTCATCTGGGGGCTGATGGTCGTCCGGTCTGGCCGGATGGTGAGCACCGTCTGCAAAATCGTGTCTATACAATCCGGACCATTGATGTTGAGCAGGGCTGGGTTGATATTGATATGGTCGTGCATCCCAGCACGGTTGAAGCACCGGGAACAGAATGGGCCATGCAGGCGCAGACCGGTGATATTATCGGCATGACCGGCCCCGGTGGCGGGGATATGCCTGCGGGTGATGATTTTATTCTGGTCGGTGATGAGACTGCCTTACCCGCTATTTCCCGTATTCTGGAAAGACTGCCGGCGACGGCATCGGCAATTGTGCGTATTGAAGTAGCTGACAGTGCGGAAGAACAGCTACTGGAAACTCAGGCACAGCTTGATCTGAAATGGTTGCATCGTAACGGTGCGGAAGCCGGTACAACAACACTGCTGATTGATGCGGTAAAACAGGCCATGCCGGCGCAAAGCGAAGGACGCCGGTTGTTTGCATGGGCTGGCTGTGAGTTCGATGCTTTTAAAGCTATTCGCGGCTTCTGGCGTAAAGAATGCGGTCTGAAACGCGATGACCACATGGCGGTTGCCTATTGGCGGCGTGGCGTTACGGACGACCATTAAGCGGATGGCTTTGGCTGTACGATTTTAAGGAAAGCTACTGCCTGACATGAGAGCGACCTTTGTGTGCCAAGTCTGGCGCACGGCGCTCTCATGTCAGGCAGTGATCTTTTTAATGCGTCCGGCCAGACTTTTCTGTTTTGATGCTTTTGCTTTTTTGGTGCTTTTGGCTGGAGCAGCCGGTTCTGTGTCCGGTTCTTTCAGCAATGTTTGGATAGGAGAGGTTTCACCTTCCTGAGCCGCCGTTCTGGCAACCATTTCAGCAGCGAGATCACTAATGGTTTCCCGCAGCTGGTTATCTTCGTCACTCAGCGTCCGGCTTTCATTCTCAGCGGATTTTTCGCCGGAGCTCATGGTTTTACTCTGTCGTTCGAGTTTTTCCTGCGCATCAGAGAGTTCTGAAATCAGACGATGCAGTTTCTCCTCAAGCGCCTGATTACGCTGTTTCTCGCTTTCAAGAGATGTTTTCAATGATGCCACCTGAGAAGCCAGTTCTGACTTCAAGCTGTTAAGTTGTTTCTTTTCCTGCCGCAGATCGCCTGCTTCACGCCGCAACCGGTCTGCTTCGCTTTCACGACGGGAGACCTCTTCACGCAGCGTATCACTGAGATGGCTCAATGCTTCATTCTGGCGTTGCATCCGGCCGTTTTCATCAAATGCGGCCTGCTGTTTCTGCTGAAGCTTTTTCATCTGCTCCTGCGCAGCGTTTAAAGTCTGCCGGTCGTCTTTCTGTTGTATTCTGGCAATTTCAAGCTCCTGCTGCAAAGGCAGAATCTTCTCAATTTCATGACGATCCGTGCTGATTTTCAACAATGCCTGAGTGTGCTTCTCACGGATTTCCGAGGTTTGCATTTCCGCTTTACGGAGCGCGGCGGCATGGGATGCACGCAGCATATCCCTGTCGGCTTCAATAGCTGTCAGCGAAAGCGGCAGCTGGGCATTCATCTGTTTTTGCCACAGATAATTTGCGCGTCGCCAGAACAATGGCGCTGCCAGCAAAATCAGAAAGACTGCGCATAAAAAGCCCAGCAGGAAAATCAGTACGGATTGTATCACGATCTGCCGATCTCCGGTGCTTTCAGATTATGACATGAATGCATGAAATTTAAATCATTCAGAGTGCATTCCGGTCTGATTTAACCGGATTACTGCTCTGTCCCTTTGACTGAATGCGCATCTGATCCACAAAATATACGGGATGCGCCTGTAAAAGAGAGAATTTTCCAATTCTCTCTCCGGTCATATGTCTGCGATCAGAACGGATTCCATGTCGCGCTTGGTGTCAGCTTGAGATAGCCGATATTGACGCCGAGACGGCCACCGACACCGGTACGGATTGGTACCAGCAGAATATTGCCGCGCTTCAGCACATTAAAACCTGCACCGGCAATAATATAGGCAGAGCCGGAAACGCCCGCATAGCGGCCATAGAGCATGTTTACATCATCAAGATTGTAAACCAGCATCATAACGCGCGAACCCTGACCACCGAAATCCCAACCAAGGGAAGGCCCCTGCCAGTAGGTTTTGTGATCGCCGGCATTTTTGGTGTAGAGCGTGCCTTCACCGTAAGTGAGGCCGCCTACAAAGGCGCCGGAACCTTCTTCACCCAGAATATAGCCGTTTGGCAGGCCGTAACTCTGGAACGCTTTTTCAATGGCGGAGGCAATGCCGCCTGAGGTTGAGCCAAAGAAACGATGGCCGGAGGCAACAATTTCCTCCATGCTGAAGCCTTCATTGGCTTTGGCCTGCTGCGGTATGACGCTGATCAGAGCCAGTAATCCTATTATGACCGATGCAATATGCACACGGAAAGAGGACAGGTTTAGGGTAGCCATAAAAAAATCCTTCTGGCTGCTTGGCTCATTCTGTCTGACGGGACAATGAACACACTTAACAGGTGCTGTTGTCCGTATTTCCAAACATGCGCAAATGATTGCTGCACATGCTTAAATCCCTGTCCGGAGCCGCAATTCTGATGATTGCTTTATCCGGTATGTATCTTGCCGGAACAGCAGGATACGGTGGTTTGGCGAAACGGCTGTTTGATTTTTATAGCCTTCCGCACGGATATGACCCTTATTGTAGCGTCAAAAACCTTGTCGAATTGTTTATATGAAAAATTGTCCTTTCAATGGCTTAATGAAAAAGCATTAAAGCTGTTTTTGTCCTGTTATTTGGTAATCATTAAGCCTCTTGGCGCATAATCGCGGCATAAGGATGCCATGGCGTCCTGTTATCAGTTTATGTTCCGGTGATTCGCTTTGCGATGTGACAGATTTTGCCCGCAAAGCTGAGCCGGAACTTTGTCGAAGCCTGCCGGCAGGCAGATATGAAATTTGGAGATGCAATCAATGGCCTTGCCTGTTGTTCTTTCTGCGGTTGATCTCGGCGCATTGCTGTGCAGCCGCATTTGCCATGACATTATTTCACCGGTCGGTGCGATTAATAATGGTCTGGAATTACTGGAAGAGGGCGGTGCGGATGAAGATGCAATGGCGCTGATTGCTGCCAGTGCGCGTAATGCGTCTGCCCGTCTGCAATTTGCCCGTATCGCTTTCGGCGCTGCCGGTTCTGCCGGTGTGCAGATCGATACCGGTGATGCACAGAATGTTGCCACCGCCTATATGGCGAATGAAAAGCCTGAATTTACCTGGACCGGCAACCGCGCTTTCCTGCCTAAGAATCAGGTGAAGCTGCTGCTGAATTTGATCCTGATCGGTATTTCTTCCATTCCGCGTGGCGGTAATCTGGATGTGGTGCTGGAAGATGCGGAAACCGATCCGAAAATCAGCATTAAAACACGCGGTCGTATGCTGCGCGTTCCGCCGAAATTTAAGGAACTGCACGACGGTATTATTCCGGAAGAGGCTATTGATGCGCATTCAGTGCAGCCTTACTACACATTGTTGCTGGCACAGGAAGCCGGTATGGAAATCATTATTGATGTGAGCGAAGAAGAAATCGTCTTCCGTGCGCAGAAAGCAGAAGTTGAACCGGCTTTTCAGGGCGATGTGCCTGAAGCCGATGACGGTACACTTGCCGCAGATGCCGGTACGCTGGCTGACGATTGATCAGC
>NZ_ANNO01000047.1:0-1757 GCF_000409565.1 Pseudochrobactrum sp. AO18b | reverse complement strand
TTGCGGGGCTTTTTAATATTGCTGACGCAGGGCAATAAAAAACCCCGCAGAAGCGGGGCTTTTTGAAACCGGAATTGCATAAGAACTTATGCGATTTCGCGGTGATCCATGCTGTCCTGATCGCGCAGCACATAGCCACGACCCCAGACAGTTTCAATATAGTTCTGGCTGCCGGAAACAGCATCGAGCTTCTTGCGCAATTTGCAGATGAAAACGTCGATGATTTTCAGTTCCGGTTCGTCCATGCCACCATAGAGGTGGTTGAGGAACATTTCCTTGGTGAGGGTTGTGCCCTTACGCAGGGAGAGCAGCTCCAGCATCTGGTATTCTTTGCCGGTGAGGTGAACGCGCTGGCCGCCGACTTCAACAGTCTTGGCATCCAGATTAACGATCAGATCGCCGGTGGTGATAACAGACTGTGCATGGCCTTTCGAGCGACGAACGATTGCGTGAATACGGGCAATCAGCTCATCTTTATGGAAAGGTTTGGTCATATAGTCGTCAGCGCCGAAACCGAGGCCGCGAACCTTATCTTCAATGCCAGCCATACCGGACAGGATGAGGATAGGTGTCTTTACCTTGGACAGGCGCAGTGTGCGCAGCACTTCATAACCTGACATATCCGGCAAGTTAAGATCGAGCAGAATGATATCATAGTCATAGAGCTTACCCAGATCGATGCCTTCTTCGCCCAGATCTGTCGTATAAACATTGAAGCTCTCTGACTTGAGCATCAACTCGATGCTTTGTGCGATTGCACTATCGTCTTCAATCAAAAGAACGCGCATCTTCAGAATCCTTTTTTCCGCCGCTTAACCTGATCCAGCAGTTAATTGCCTAACAGCACTCGCTTTGAACCAAGTCTGCCACCGAATGGTTAACAAAATATGATTCTCATTGGCAATAGTAAATATGAGTCTTATAGAATTTTCAGTTAACTAATTGAATTTACAGGATAATCACTCGAAAAATTTCTTAACAAATTAGTTTAAGAAATCGTTATAAGTGACTTATTGGATTCAAAGTTTTAATGTTGCTGAAAAAACACAGTTAATTTACCTAGCCTTAAGTCCTAACGGCTATGATTAACGCTGTACGTAAAGGAATGGTTACCAAAAGCCCGAAATCTTAATTTTTTGTTTCGAAATTAAGTGATTTCTTTGCGTAGAGGGTGGTCGCAGGCAGCAAGTGTTGAAAAATTGCCTGGGAACTTGGTGTTCAAGGAGTAATGCGTATGAAGCCACGTGAGAGTCTTGTCCGGCTGAAACTGTTTCAGGTTAAAGAAAAGCGCCGGCAAATTGGTCAGCTGGACCTGATGATGGGCGAGTTTGAGCGGATGGCCGGTGAGCTTGATGCGCAAATCCAGTCAGAAGAGCGTAAAGCAGGGATTACGGATACCACGCATTTTGCTTATCCGACCTTTGCCAAAGCTGCCCGCCAGCGCCGCGACAATCTTTTTGATTCGATCCGCGATCTGATGTCTCAGAAAGAAGCCGCCGAAGCCGAACTTCTGGAAGCCGAAGCCGATCTCTCCCGCGCCGAAGCCCTCGAAACCCGTGACGGCAAGCTCAAAGAGATTGAAGAGGCACCTGTCTACGATCGTCGCGTCATGATCGGATAAAGATTTCGGCTCTGATGGCCTGCAAATGGCAATTTTCTCCACTTCCGATTCTCACGTACTGTAAGTACGCTCCGCTTCGGGGCTCGAAAATCACCATTTTCGTCTCATCATAACCAAAATCTCTCCAGTCCTGTCT
>NZ_ANNO01000046.1:0-4202 GCF_000409565.1 Pseudochrobactrum sp. AO18b | reverse complement strand
CGGGGGGGGGGCGTTTTCTAATTTATTAAAGGCCGCGTTTTTCGATCATGGCTTGCGGGCTCGGCATACGACCACGGAATGTTTTGTACAATTCCTCCGGATCTTTTGATCCGCCAGCGGCATAAATATGGGTCTTCAGCTTTTCTGCCAGATCGGCATTGAACACATCGCCGCTTTCTTCAAAAGCCGCAAAAGCATCAGCGTCCAGCACTTCCGACCACATATAAGAATAGTAACCGGCAGAATATCCGTCACCACTGAACACATGCAGGAAATGCGGGGTACGATGGCGCATGATAATCGCTTCCGGCATATCCAGCTTTTTCAGAACTTCCGCTTCAAAAACCAGCGGGTCAGTCACAGGCTTGTCACTGGTATGGAATGCCATATCGACCAGCGCCGATGAGGTGAATTCCACCGTGTTGAAACCGGCATTGAAAGTCGCGGCTTTCAGCACTTTATCAATCAGATCCTGCGGGATTGTCTCACCGGTTTTATAATGTGTGGCGAATTTCTCCAGCACCGGACGTTCGGTCAACCAATGTTCATAGAGTTGGGATGGCAGTTCGACAAAATCACGCGACACTGCGGTGCCGGAAATTGCAGGCCATGTCACATCGCTCAGCAGTCCATGCAGGGCATGGCCGAATTCGTGGAACAGTGTATGTGCATCATCGAGCGATAACAGTGCCACCTCGCCTTTCGGCGGTTTGGCGAAGTTCATTACATTATAAATGATCGGTGGCTGACCACCATCCAGACGATGAGACGACTGCAAAGCGCTCATCCATGCGCCGGAGCGTTTGCTCTGACGGGCAAAGTAGTCACCCAAGAACAGGCCGCGTCGTGAACCATCCGCGTTGAATACTTCCCACACACACACATCCGGATGCCATGTCTGAATATCCTGATGTTCTTTGAATGTCAGGCCGAACAGACGTGTTGCCACATCAAAAGCTGCTTCAATAATTTTATTGAGCTGCAGATACGGCTTGAGATCGCCTTCATCAAAAGCGAAGCGCTCGGCACGCAGTTTTTCTGCATAATAACGCCAGTCCCAACCGGCTACCGGATGATTAAGCCCCTCACTGGTAATCAGCTTTTCAAGATCAGCCTGCTCTTCCGATGCGCGTTGTTTGGCTTTATCCCAAACCGGCATCAGCAAATCCATCACCGCATCGGGTGTTTTGGCCATTGTGTCATCAAGCTTGAACGCAGCGAAATTTGCATAACCCAGCAGCTTTGCCTTTTCATCACGTAAGGCAACAATCTCTGTCACCAATGTGCGATTGTCAGTCGCACCGCCATTTTCACCGCGCTTTGCCCATGCTTCATAGGCTTTTTCACGCAAATGACGAACAGAGGAGAAGGTCAGAAACGGCTCAACAATCGCGCGGGAAAGCGTAACTGCCCATGCATCTTCACGACCACGCTCTTCAGCTGCCGCTTTCATCGCAGCCCGCAACTGCTCCGGCAAACCGGCAAGCTCTGCCTCATCAGTAATAAACAAAGCCCATGATGCTTCGTCTTTCAGCACGTTCTGGCCGAAACCGGCACCGAGACCGGCAAGCTTTTCATTAATATCAGCCAGTCGTGCTTTGTCCTGTGCATTCAGTTTAGCGCCGTTACGCACAAAGCCTTTCCAGCTCTTTTCCAGCACACGCAGAGTTTCCGTATCCAGCCCAAGCTTGGTACGGCTCTGATAAAGCGCATCAAGGCGGGCAAACAGCGCTTCATTCATCATGATGCGCGAGTGATGGCGGGACATTCTCGGCGCAACTTCACGCTCCAGCGCCTGAATATCCTCATTGGTATGGGCACCGGCGCGCATCCAGAAAATCGCGGCAATATGGGAAAGATCACGGCCGGAAAGCTGCAAAGCTTTCAGCGTATTCTCAATTGTCGGCGCATCAGGGTTCTGCAGAACGGCTTCCACATCCGTCCAGTCTTTTTCCAAAGCGATATCAAAAGCCGCTTTGAAATCCGCATCACTGAATTTACTGAAATCCGGCAGACCAAGCGGGCCGCTCCACTGGCTGAGTGCTGAATAGGCGGGCGTCATCTGATTGTCCTGCGGCATAACTCACGGTCTCCGGTTTGCAGAATTGCATTTCAAACATTTAAGCAGCCCGCTTATCCGCCACAAGTGATTTATACGGATAATTGACCTGTTTGAAAATAAATAGTAAGGAAGCCTTATTATAAGGATGCCTTACAATGTTTGCAGGAAAATCCTACGATCCCGATAGTTTCGGTTTCGTTGTCTATGATATCAGCCGGCTTTTCAGCCTTGAGCGGGAGCGTAAGATCGTTGCCGCAGGTCTTGAACTCACGGCTTTCGAGTCACGGACACTGGTTCATGTTGCGCGTTATCAGCCAGCCCGCCAGTCTGTCCTCGCCGAGAGTATGAATATTGAAGCGATGACCCTGTCCGGCTATCTCGACAGGCTGGAAAATCGTGGCTTGCTGCGCCGTGAGCCTGATCCCGATGACCGTCGTGCCAAACTGATTTTTCTCAATGATACAGCCGTGCCGGTTCTGGATGAGCTGAAACGTATTGCGAAAGAAACCATCGCCGATGCTTCACAGGCGCTGCCGCCGGAAGAGTGGCAGAGATTTTTGAATAATCTTCTGACCGTCCGCGCACATTTAAGACAACTCAATCAGGAAAACCGGAAAAGCTGATCCGATTATCCGCAATTTAGCTCCCAACCATAAAGCATGCCGCTATGCCCGATTCATCACCCCGCGAAAAAACATCCCCGCTTGTCATTATGTCCGAGCGCCGCGTTGGCATTATCGGCGGCTTTCTTGCCGCCATCGGCCCGCTGGCAATGTCACTTTATACACCGGCGATGCCGGAAATTGTCTCGGATTTCGGCACCACTGAGGCTGCAGTTAAACTGACCTTGACCGCCTATTTCGGCGGCTTTTGTTTTGCCCAGCTGATCTGCGGCCCCTTATCAGACGGCTATGGCCGCAAACCGATCACTATTCTTTTCATGTCTGTCTATCTGGCAGCCAGTGTGCTGGCATTGTTTGCTCCGACGATTGAGATCATGGTGCTGGCACGCCTGTTACAGGGTGTAGGCGCTGCGGTCGGCGTTACCATGTCCCGCGCGATTGTCCGCGATCTGTTTACCAGCGACCGCTCGGCGCGGGTGATGAACCTGATCGGCATCGTGCTGTCCGTCGGCCCCGCCATCGGCCCGACACTTGGCGGGCTGACCCTGGAATTTCTCGGCTGGCATGCGATCTTTCTGGTGATGATTTTGCAAGGGGCGGCTGTCATTCTCATGATGCTGCTTTTTGTGCAGGAAACCGGCAAGCCCGATCCTTCCCGTGTCCGGCCACGGGCACTTGTGCAATCCTATTTCAGCCTGCTGAAAACCCCGCATTTCCTGTTTGCCAGTCTGGTGCTTACCGGCGCTACCGGTGCACTTTATACATCAGCGACCATCATGCCCTTCATTCTTATGACGCGTGTGGGACTGTCACCGAGCACTTTCGGCATGGGGATGTTGTTACAAACTGCTTTCTATATTTCAGGCGGCATTATTTACCGCATCCTGATGCAGCGCGTGACCGTTTTCCAGATGTCCTGCATCGGGTTGCTCTGCACCGGCTCCGCCAGTATCCTGCTCGCTGTGTTGCTGCGCATTTATGAGCCGGGCTATCTGCTGGTGATGTTACCGATGGGGCTTTACGTGATGGGCATTGCCTTTCTCACGCCGCAGATGACAACGGCAGCCATGGCACCTTTTCCGAAAATTGCCGGTTCGGCTTCCGCATTGATGGGCTTCTTCCAGATGGGCGGCGGTCTGGTCGGCGGCATCATTTCAGCCTCTATGGGCGATCCGGTTATCGCCATGGCAACATTATTGCCGCTGATGGGATTACTGTCATTAATCAGCTATATAATGTGGAACAGGTTCAAACTGCCTCTGGCCCCTACCTTGGAGCATCCGATTACCCCTGAAAAATCTGCAGACCGGTAAAGTCAGACTCTCATAGAATTGTCAGGCAAAAACAGCAGGGTTGACAAGCGCGGCCCGAGAGCACAAAACACGCCCAGACCATCAGGTCTGATTTTAACCGGAGTTTTACTCTTATGCCCAGCGACAGTCACAGTCGATTGTTTATGCCGTCAATGGCAGATCTGACCTGATCGCAGGAGCGATTGGTTTGTCACGATCTGCCAT
>NZ_ANNO01000045.1:0-3435 GCF_000409565.1 Pseudochrobactrum sp. AO18b | reverse complement strand
TTTTTCTTTTTAAGCAAGATTACATGCCTTTGGACTTCGAGAAACGCTTGCGTTCATTCGGATCCAGATAGAGTTTACGCAGACGGATGGATTTTGGTGTTACTTCCATCAGTTCGTCATCCTGAATCCAGGACAGAGCGCGTTCCAGAGTCATGCGGATCGGCGGGGTCAGCTTAACAGCTTCATCCTTACCGGATGCACGCATGTTGGTCAGCTTCTTGCCTTTCAGCACGTTGACTTCCAGATCGTTGTCACGGGTATGAATACCAACGATCATGCCCTGATAAACTTTGGTACCGGCATCGATAATCATCGGGCCGCGGTCTTCAAGGTTGAACATTGCATAGGCAACCGATTCGCCCTGATCATTGGAGATCAGCACGCCGTTGTTACGTCCGCCGATTTCGCCTTTGTGCTGCTGATATTCGTGGAACAGACGGTTCATGATCGCTGTACCGCGTGTGTCAGTCATCAGTTCAGACTGGTAACCGATCAGACCGCGGGTCGGTGCAAAGAATACCAGACGAACGCGGTTGCCACCGGATGGACGCAGCTCAACCATTTCCGCTTTGCGTTCAGACATTTTCTGAACAACAGTACCGGAATATTCTTCGTCAACGTCGATAACGACTTCTTCTACCGGTTCCAGCAGATTGCCGTCTTCGTCTTTGTGCATCACAACGCGCGGACGGGAAATGCTCAGCTCGAAGCCTTCACGACGCATGTTTTCGATGAGAACAGCAAGCTGCAATTCACCGCGACCGGAAACATAGAACGAATCTTTGTCTTCGGATTCTTCGATACGCAGAGCAACCGAACCTTCAGCTTCTTTCAGCAGACGGTCGCGGATAACACGGCTGGTAACTTTGTCACCTTCGGTGCCGGCCAGCGGGCTGTCATTCACGATGAAGGACATGGTAACGGTCGGCGGATCAATCGGCTGAGCCTTCATGGCTTCGTTGATTGAAGGATCACAGAATGTGTCAGCCACGGTGCCTTTGGAAAGACCGGCAATAGCAACGATATCGCCTGCCACACCTTCTTCAATTGCAGTACGTTCCAGACCACGGAAAGCAAGAATCTTGGAAATACGACCGTTTTCCAGCAGCTTACCGTCCTGACCGAGCACTTTAACCGACTGGTTCGGCTTCAAAGTACCGGAATGGATACGACCGGTAATAATGCGGCCGAGGAACGGATCAGATTCCAGAATGGTGCCGATCATCGAAAACGGACCTTCAGCAACCTTTGGTGCCGGAACGTGCTTGACGATCAGATCGTAAAGCGGAGCCAGACCCTGATCGCTTGGACCTTCCGGGTTTTCTGCCATCCAGCCGTTACGGCCTGAACCGTAAAGGATCGGGAAGTCGAGCTGTTCGTCAGTCGCATCGAGCGCTGCGAACATGTCGAAAACTTCGTTGATGACTTCTTCATGACGGCCATCCGGACGGTCGATCTTGTTGATCGCAACGATAGGACGCAGGCCGAGCTTCAGGGCTTTACCGACTACGAATTTGGTCTGAGGCATCGGGCCTTCAGCGGAGTCAACGAGAACAACAACACCGTCAACCATCGAAAGGATACGCTCAACCTCACCGCCGAAGTCGGCGTGGCCCGGAGTATCAACGATATTGATGCGTGTATCTTTCCAGACAGCGGAAGTTGCCTTGGCAAGAATGGTGATGCCGCGCTCGCGCTCGATATCACCGGAGTCCATCATGCGTTCGGTAACGCGTTGATTGTCGCGGAATACACCGGACTGTTTCAGAAGTTCGTCAACCAGGGTCGTTTTGCCGTGGTCAACGTGTGCGATGATCGCGATGTTGCGCAATTGCATTGAGTTATCACTCTGAATAGGGGGTTGGGACGCTTAAGGATATCCCTCGTGAACGCCGCAGATAATGGGGCGCTCTTACAGGTTTTTCGCCAATTTTAAAAGGGGGCGGGCTGATTTTAGCATATTGCATATCTCATTGCTGCTGTGCACTGATTGCATAAAAAGCCTGACGGACATTTTTAGCATAAGAAAAAGGCCGGAAAATTCCGGCCTGTTCCGAGCTTAAAGCAGTGTTCCGGTGAGGAAAATAACCGCAACACTGAAATAGATGACCAAGCCCATAACATCGACAAGTGTGGCCACAAAAGGTGCAGAGGCGCTGGCCGGATCAAGACCGAGACGCTGCAGAACAAACGGCAGCATCGAGCCGGAGAGAGAGCCGAACAGCACAATGCCAATCAGTGCAACGCCAATGGTAATGCCGATCAGCACCCAATGCTCACCGTAATCATAGAGGCCGGTTTTCTGCCAGATTGCAATACGGACAAAGCCGATCACACCCAGCATGGAGCCCAGCGCCAGACCTGTTGGTATTTCACGCAGAGCCACACGCCACCAGTCACCGAGTTTGAGATCCTGCAATGCTAAGGCACGGATCAGCAGGGATGTGGCCTGCGAGCCGGAATTACCGCCGGAGCTCATAATCAGCGGAATGAACAGTGCCAGAACGATGGCTTTTTCCAGTTCCACTTCAAAATGCTGCATGGCACTGGCCGTCAGCATTTCACTTAAAAACAGAATGCAAAGCCAGCCGCCGCGTTTACGCAGCATTTCGAAGAAGCTGATTTGCATATAAGGCTTTGTGAAAGCCTCCATACCACCGAATTTATAGGCATCTTCCGAAGTTTCTTCGGTCATGGCGTCCAGCACATCGTCCACGGTGACAATGCCGATCAGGTGGTGCTGTTCGTCCACAACAGGAATTGCCAGAAGATCGTGCTTGCGGAACAGACGTGCGACTTCTTCCTGATCCATCATTGGCGGAATTGTCAGCGGTTCCTGATCACGGCCGACTTCTGCAATACCGGCTTGCGGATTGGCGGTGATGAGACGGCGCAGTGATACCACATGCTGTAAAATGCGGGTTTCCGGATTTTCAACATAGATGGCATAGACCGTTTCACGGGAGCGCTCGACCTGCCGGATATGAGCTAAAGTCTGTTCGACTGTCCATGTGGATGGCACAGCGATAAATTCCGTTGTCATCAGACCACCGGCGGTATCGGCCGGATAGCCCATCAGTTTTTTCAGTGCGGTTTTGGTTTCCGGCGAAAGAACTGAAAACAGACGGTTGCGGGACGGCCAGTCCAGATCATGGAAAATGTCTGTTGCACGGTCTGCAGACATGCCGTTCAGGATCTCTGCAGCGCGTCCGTTATCCAGACTGTCAATGATTTGGTCTGCATAATGCAGTTCCGGCTGATCCAGAAAAAGAACAGCCTGTTCGGTTGAAATGCTGCGGAATAAAGTGACCTGATCGTCGAGATCAAGCTCGTTAATCAGTTCAACAGCATCACCTGTACGCAATTGGCCGATCTGCTCGAGCAGCGCGGAGATTGCAAGATTCGTTGTATCGAGAGCAGCACGGAAGGGGGCAT
>NZ_ANNO01000044.1:0-1883 GCF_000409565.1 Pseudochrobactrum sp. AO18b | reverse complement strand
GCCGCGCTGGTCACTGATCGCGCGGCTTTTGTGTGTCTGATTTTTAAACTGTCCTATATGTGGTCAGTCGCCGGTTGCATTAATGCGGGGTGCGAACCTCATCGCGATATTCAAGAATATCGCCTGGCTGGCATTCAAGGACACGGCAGATTTTTGCCAGTGTTTCAAAGCGTATGCCACGCACTTTGCCGGATTTGAGTAAGGATACATTGGGTTCCGTAATGCCTATATCGGCCGCCAGCTGGCGTGAGCGGATTTTTTTACGTGCTAAAACAACATCAAGATTGACAACAATTGACATTTTTCACCTTAAAAAATTGAATAAAATATATTTATACTTGGCTCTGTTTTAATTCTTAAAATTGCATGGAATTTTCATAATCTGATTTCAGAAAAAACCGGAAATATAATAAATTAACAGGCGGAAAAAAATCGTCCTTTCTCTATTGGAAATTTATAACTCATCATATGAAAAAAACCATAAATGGATACTGCAATAAAATGCAGGTAATAAAAAGGGTGGTGGTGAATTTTAGTTGCAATTTTGATGTATTGGTTAATTAATTTTATGTCGTTTTGTATTTATAAATTTAATTAATTTGATAAATATTTATATTTTAATTTAATTTTTCAGTAAAAATAAAATCAATAGTTTGACGCCATCAGATTTTTTGTTGATTTATTCATGTTAAAATAAAGCACTCGTATAATTTATACGAGTGCTTTGATAATTAAGCAAATTTTTTGAAAAATATATTTCGAAATGACAGATTAACCGAAGGTTGTCGGATCAGGTCCGATACGTCCGTCAGAAGCATCCAGCTTGTTGATCTCGTCATGCTCGATACCCAGAAGCTTGAAATCTGTGACTTCAAAATTTTCTTTAATACGGGCAGGGGTGACGGATTTCGGAATGACGACATTGCCGATATCCAGATGCCAGCGCAGAATGACCTGAGCGACAGATTTGCCGTGATTGGCGGCAATGGCTTTCAAAACCGGATTGTCCAGAATTTTACCCTGTCCGAGCGGGCTCCATGCTTCTGTAGCGATATTATGCTGCTGGTGGAACTGGCGCAGATTATCCTGCTGGAAATAAGGGTGCAGCTCGATCTGGTTGATGGCTGGCACAACATCTGTTTCACGCAGGATACGTTGCAGATCAGCTGTGCGGAAATTGGAAACGCCGATTGATTTCACACGGCCTTCTTCACGTAATTTGATGAGTGCACGCCATGTATCAAGAAATTTATCTTTGTTCGGCATTGGCCAGTGAATGAGATAAAGATCAAAATAATCTGTGCCGAGGCGCTCAGCCGAAGCATCAAAAGCTTTCAGGGTGGAATCATAACCCTGATCGTCATTCCAGACTTTCGTTGTCAGAAAAATATCCTGACGTGCGATGCCGGAATTACGAATTGCCTGACCGACACCTTTTTCATTCTTGTAAATTGCGGCGGTATCAATGTGACGGTAGCCGGTTTCAAGCGCGGTTGTCACACTGGCGACGGCTTCTTCATCGCTGACCTGCCATACACCGAAACCCAGTTGCGGAATGGAGTTGCCGTCGTTCAGTTTGATCGCAGCTACGGTCATGTCCTTATTCCTTTTCTGTTTTTTGCGCCGGTAATTTCATCGCATTGTTTGGGATAAACCGGCGAAGCACTTTGCAGAACGCAATCTTGAATCAGTTCTTACAGTTTTTGCAAGACCGGCTTATGTCAAAAGCGATAAATTCTTGGGGGTGGTTTTTCACAAGCCTGTCTGTTGCCGGACAGATTTCTTCTTGCGAGTGCAATGCTCGACAGGCTGCCGGAGGCGAGATGCGAGTAAAACCGCAGCTTGCCATGCGATGAATAGAAAAGCCCTGCATCAGTGTCTGA
>NZ_ANNO01000043.1:0-5066 GCF_000409565.1 Pseudochrobactrum sp. AO18b | reverse complement strand
AGAACCATCGTTCTGCCGGCTTTCTCTTTAGCTCAAAAGACCTGATTAATTGGCAACGATTTTGCCGTCTTCCCATTTATAGACCACGAAGGTCGGGGAAGTCAGATCGCCGTTTTTGTCATAAGTCAGGTTACCGATAATGGTTTTGGCTTCCAGACCGTCATGCAGAGCCTTGGCAACGGCTGCCGGATCATCGGCTTTACCGACTTTCTCGATACCGTCTTTCAGCACCTGAACAGCAGCATAACCATTCAGTGTGAACACTTCCGGCGCAATATTCTTGGCCTTCAGCGCGTCCACAGCTTCAGCAGCAGCAGGGTTCTGCGTCACATCAACAGCATTGGTGAAGAGTGTGCCTGCACCGGTTTCACCGGCAATCGCCCAATATTCAGTGTTGGACAGGCCTTCACCACCGATCAGCAACAGTTTCACGCCCTGATCCGAAAGCTGTCGGGACAGAAGACCGGCTTCCGGATGATAACCACCGAAATACAGCACTTCCACGCCGCTGTTTTTGATCTTGCTCACCAGTGCGCTGAGATCTTTTTCACCCGGTGTCAGGGATTCATACAGAACCTCTTTCACACCGGCCTTGTTCAGGCTGTCTTTGAAGCTGTCTGCAAGACCCTGACCGTAAGGGGCTTTATCGTGCAGAACGCCGACCTTTTTGTCAGCCAGATTTTTCGCCACATATTCAGCAGCAACAACGGCCTGCTGGTCGTCACGACCGCAGGTACGGAAAACATTTTCCAGACCGCGATTTGTCAGGTTAGGTGAAGTTGCTGTCGGTGTTACCATAACCACACCGGCTTCAGCCAGCGCATCGGAAACGGCCATTGCCGAACCGGAGGTTACAGGACCAACAACAAATTTAACGCCGTCACCGATCAGTTGGTTGGCGCCGGAAACACCCTGTTTCGGATCTGCCGCATCATCAACAAGCTTCAGAACGACTTTCTCACCAAGAATACCGCCGTTTTTATTGATATTTTCTACAGCGGTTTCGGCACCGTTTTTCACCTGAATACCATAGGCAGCCACGCTGCCGGTAACCGGTGCGATCAAACCAATGGTGATATCAGCCTGAGCCTGGGAAGCAAACGCAAGTGTTGCAGCAAAGGCTACTCCGGATAATAAAGACAGACGCATTTCTTCCTCCAATACAGTCCCCAATGGGACAGTTAAAACATAAGCCCCGTATGCGCTTAAAGTTGCGCACCGGTTCAACCTCGCCCCCCGCCTGTCCCAATAACTGGTCAGACACTCAGTCTTCTTTCTCCAGCATCTCCTTCACAGCGGTTGCCAGCTGCTTCAAAGAGAACGGCTTCGGAAGGAACCCGAATTGAGCATCTTCAGGCAGATTCTTTGCAAAAGCATCTTCAGCATAGCCTGAAACGAAAATAAACTTAATGTTTGGATAGGATTTGCGCAACTCTCTTAACAGCGTAGGACCATCCATTTCCGGCATAACCACATCGGAAACGATAATATCGACCTTGCCTTCCAGTTCTTCCAGCACTTCCAGCGCTTCAACGCCGGACGAAGCTTCATGAACTGTGTAACCTCTGGTCTGCAATGCGCGGACACCGCCCATACGCACCGCATCCTCATCCTCAACCAGCAACACGGTTGCGGAACCGGACAGATCGGCCTGTTTTTCTGCTTTCTTTTCAACGACAGCAGGCTTTTTGGCGACCACAGCCTGCTCATCAGGCTGACCATTGGCATCCAGTACAACCGGTGCTTTTTCTTCAATGAAACGCGGCAGATAGATACGGAAGACCGTGCCTTTACCCAGTGTCGAGTCACAGAAGATGAAGCCGCCGGTCTGTTTGATAATGCCATAGACCATCGAGAGACCGAGACCTGTGCCCTTGCCTACTTCTTTAGTCGTAAAGAACGGTTCGAAAATCTTGGCAAGAATATCCGACGGAATACCTGTGCCCGAATCTTCAACTTCATAGAGCACATAATCGGCCTGCGGCAATTCGCGATAGCCAAGCGCAACGGTCTCGGCTTCTTCAACATTGCGGGTGCGGATTGTAATCGTACCACCATCCGGCATCGCATCACGGGCATTGACCACGAGATTCACGGCAACCTGCTCAAACTGACCAAGATCAGCTTTCACCGGCCACAGATCACGGCCATGTTCAATTTTCAGGGCAATATCCGTACCGACAAGACGTGCCAGCAACATACGCAGATCAGCCAGAACATCGGTGAGATCAAGCACTTCAGGACGCAAGGTCTGACGGCGCGAGAAAGCCAGCAACTGGCGCACAAGCGAGGCGGCACGGTTGGCATTCTGCTTGATATTCATAATATCAGGGAATGACGGGTCAGACGCGCGGTGATTGCTCAGCAGCAAATCCGACGACATGATAATGGCAGTGAGTACGTTGTTGAAGTCATGGGCAATACCGCCTGCAAGCTGGCCGACAGCCTGCATTTTCTGGCTCTGCGCCATCTGGCCTTCCAGCGCCTTCTGCTCTGTGGTCTCCACCGCAGAAACAATCGCGGCTTCTTCTATCGCCTCGCCACCGATGTCAGACACCGGACTGACATAGAAACGGATATGGCGTTCATCATTGCCCGGCAGAACCGTATCAATCGGCGAGATCGTTGCCTGCCCCGCAAAAGCGGAGGCCAGCGCACGGGAAATCGTCTCACGGTCACGCGGATGCACCACGCTTTCCAGAGAAATCTGTTTATCCAGCGTATCGCGATCCACATCAGAACCGAAAATATCCAGAAAACGTGCATTAGTCGAAAGAATACGGCCATTCACATCCACCGAAGCAATTGCCATCGGTGCGGAATTGAAGAAGCGGGTAAAGCGCACTTCGGCGGAACGCTGCGCAGCGGAGGAATCATTGCCCTCGGCGCGGTTCAGCACAATGGTGCGGCTGGTGCCGCGCGAACCGTCACGCGGCTGCTGCACACGGTGATAAAAGCGCACAGCAAGGCTCTGGCCGTTGCTTTTTGTCAGATCAAGATCAATCACCGTATTGCGGCTGGAGCCCGGATCGGCACGAACCGCATTAATCAGCGACATACCGTTACCGGCAACAATATCCTGCAAGGTCAGCGAACCGGCGGTGAATTTGGTGAGATCAATCCCCAGCCACTCAGCCAGCGTGGCATTGATATAAATGATGCGACCTTGCGCATCGGCCGAGAAAAATCCGGCAGGCGCGTGATCCAGATGGTCGATCGCTTCCTGCAAATCCTGAAAAAACCGCTCCTGTTCAGCACGCTCTTCCGAAATATCGGTAATCTGCCATGCAAACAAAGGTCCTGCGGTCTCGCTGAGCGGGTTGGTCTGCGGCGCAATCACCGGCCGTGCTTTCACACGATACCATGCCGCAGCTTCCATCCCCTTCGGCGAGGCACCGGTGAGACGGATTTCTTCCTGTGCCGCCAGACCGTCACGCACAGCATTATTCAGACGGTAAACCGCTTCAAGCGCCGAAGGTTCACCGGCCAGTACGGCATCAAGCGTCGGCAATTCTGCCGCATTATCCGCACCCATCATCTGCGCATAGGCCTGATTGGCATAGACAATATGCCCTTTGGCATCGGTGATTACCGTACCTTCAGGCATGGAATCCAGCAGCGTATCAACCACATCGTCATGATCTTCACGCGGGCTGAACTGGATCAGGCCGGTTGCCCAGCCGATCAGGCAGAAAACACCCATGATCGACAGCAGACCGAGCAGGATCAGCAAAAAGGCATCACCCAATTGTTCACGGAACACAAAATATAACCCCGCTACGGCAATCAGCAGAATACCCAGCGTGAGCAATCTGAGTGCAGCGGGATTTTTCTTGGCAGAAGCGGTGGTTTTCGGAAAAGAATGCGTCCGTGATGGCTGAGACATAAGCCCCATTATCCCTTTTCTTGCGCCGTAACATCGGCGGTTCAGCAGATCCGTCGCTGATGCGTCGTCCGCAATTTCGGGCATCGGCCTATCGGATCAGGCTTGTGATATCAGGCCTGAACAATTCTGATAAAGCGTAGCCTTATGAGGTTTTTCAGAATTATGCTTTAGAGTATTTCACAGTCAAATGGAATTATCTCATAGTGCCATTATTGCCTGCACAGTCTTCACAAGCCATTAATTGCGGACTGTTTTCTTGTTAAATTGCGCAATTTACAGACATAGAGCATTTCCGGTTTTGATTGAAACAGAGAAAATGCTCTATCTTTTAGCTTGACGCATTCCCTGCCGCAAAACCGGTTCCCACTTTTGCTGGTAATGCTTTAAATACTAATTATGACAGGCGTCAGTCACGGGCATTTTCAAGCCGATAAATATGTTTTAAAGTTTCATTCAGCTTAAAGATTTACTTTCCGGGCAATATGCGTTTTTACAAATGCAGATTATGTTCCGATTTTTTACAGGATACCGGTTTCAAGCGCCCGTTACGGCCTGAAAACCGTGTTGAAAAACAAGCCGATTATGCAATTTGTCTGATTATGCGTTTATGAAACGCTGCAGAAATTGCATGATTCTTATAAGGACGATTAAATATGATGGATTGGCTGAGCGGGCTGGTGGGCGAGAATACAGCTCATATAATCAGCTTTATCGGGCTTTTTGCACTGTTTCTGGCAGGTGTTTTTGTTGTTTTTGCTGCTATCAAGCGCATGACAGCCGGAACCTATGTGACCAAAAACCATGATGCGGCTCCGCGCCTGACCGTAACAGATGCCGCCGCCGTTGACGGCCAGCGCCGCCTCGTTCTGGTGCGCCGCGATGATGTGGAGCACCTGATCCTGATCGGCGGACCATCCGATATTGTGATTGAGCAGAATATTACCCGCCATCAACGCAATCAGCCTGAACAGGCAACGCCCCGCGCCCGTCCGCAGGAAGAACTGGCACCGGTTGCTCCGGTTACCGCAACAATCGTTGCTGCACCTGCTGCCCCGCAAATCGCTGCGGCGATTGCAACACCGGAACTCAATATTGCACCGGCTGATATTATCTCAGCCGTACCAGCCTATAAGCCGGAAACAGAAACCGCACCTGCACAACAGCCTCGCCCTGCGGCGAC
>NZ_ANNO01000042.1:0-5672 GCF_000409565.1 Pseudochrobactrum sp. AO18b | reverse complement strand
TGCTACGCAGTCACCTGTTGCTGCGCCAAGCCAGCCATTGCAAACCCATGCGCAGCAGGTAGCTGCTGCCGCCCGCCAGCAACAGCAGCGTCAGGCTCCGGCTGCACGACCGGCAGAAACAGCACCAAAGCTGCATCCGGTTTATCCGCTGGGTCAGGTCTCTCGCGGTGTGGTTGCAGCAACATCCGGTCTGGCCGCCGCAAGCAATGCAGCGCAACAGGAACTGATTGCCGCCGCCAAGCGCGATAATCGCAGCGCCTCACCTTCGCTCGATGATGTGCGTCCGGGTCCTGATGCAAAAACGGCAGAAGGCACGCCTCTGGTCTTGCAACGGGCAACTCCGCAAATCGCACGCCCTGCACAGCAGGAACCATCCTTCAGCGCCGCGCCTGCTCCGGCTGCCAAGCCTGTAGCGCAGCCGAATTTTGAGCTTGATCTTGAAAGCGCGGTTGCAGATGCCCTGTCTGACAAGGACTTGTCATCCGACAATGAAATTTCCTTTGAAGATTTGCTCTCGTCCGAAATGGAACAGCATTTCGCAAGCACGGAAAAAGCGGAACCTGCAGAAAAGCCGCAATCGAGTTTGCCAGCCGGAATGCTTGATATTTCCCCGCGCAAATAAGCTCCTAAAAACAGATAATAAAAAAAACGCAGCGCCCTCCAGCACTGCGTTTTTTAATTTCTCGCGAGTATGTGCGAAGCACAAAACCCTATAATTTAGTCGTCGCGATAAACTTTTTCACGACGCTCGTGACGTTCCTGCGCTTCGATCGACAAAGTAGCAATCGGACGGGCATCCAGTCGCTTAAGGTTGATCGGGTCGCCGGTTTCCTCACAAAAACCATAGGTTCCTTCATCAATACGAAGCAAAGCCGCATCAATTTTGGAGATTAGCTTACGCTGGCGGTCACGGGCACGCAGCTCGATAGACCGATCCGTTTCTGATGAGGCCCTGTCAGCCAGATCAGGATGATTAGCATTTTCACGCTGCAATGCTTCCAGCGTTTCGCGTGCTTCACGCAAAATGTCATTCTTCCAAGCGATTAGCTTGGCACGGAAATATGACTTCTGCCGTTCATTCATGAACGGTTCGTCATCCGTGGGCTTGTAGTTAAGGTCGATTAATTCACTCATTTTGAATCACCCCACACCTAGGAGACGAAGCGCCTTATAGGTCTATAAGCGACACGATACAACCTGAAAAAACAGCAGTTCAAGTATTTTCAACCTGCACCTGAAAAAATAGCCGCATTATCCTAAAGTCATATAAGCAGATATCTGCAAATTTTAAAATCGAAGATACCGCATCAACTTAAGTAAAACAAAATTTTCACATGACACTATTTTAAAATATCAATGTATAAAAACAAAACCATAAAAATTAACGATACAATTACTCAATATTATATCATGATTTACAGAATTTTCATTATCGCAACCTCCGGATAAATTTCTGCTTTGATATATTTCCCTCTCAATCCGGCAATAACTTCAAAAACAATACGCTGCTGACATAACAAACAAGTTACAGAAAATCAGCTTTTTATCCTTGTTTTCAGTCTGTTCAGCACACTATCTTTTCGGTGCAAAACCTGCAAAATTGCTCCCATGCGCACAATCTTATTCCTTCGCCATGCCCAAGCCGTTCTGCCTGACAGCAGCGGAAAAGATTTTGACCGGCGCCTGAATGCGGCCGGTGAGACCGATGCTGAAAATCAGGCAAAGCGCCTGATCAATGCAGGTATTCTGCCCGATTTCATCCTCTGTTCTCCCGCAGCACGCACGAGACAGACGGCAGATATTTTCAAAACTGCCCTAGCCAATGCATTCCCCGCACATCCGGTCACATTGCAGGAAGCCCCCTCGCTCTATCGTGCAAATGCCGTCGGATACATTCAGGAAATCCGCAGTCAGATACCGGATACATCTCAATGCGCCCTGATTGTCGGACACAATCCGAGCATTGAAGATTGCGCATTGCTGTTTGCGCGTAGCAGCCATCAGTTTGAGCAGCGGATCGGCTATGGTTTCCCCACTGCCGGACTGGCCGAAATTAAAACACAGGCAGATTTTTCAGCCTTCTCTCCTGAAAATGCACAACTGACGGCCCTTTACCTTCCGCATGAAGATTAAGATCTTACCGGCTGTTTATAAAACATAATTGACCGTGATAATGCGGATATAAATCAGCATAATGATTTAGCACCCTGCAATTACGGATTTCACATCCTATATTCAGGGAACTGCGTTAAACATCATAACGTATCGCGCTTAGCGAATATCAACAGTCTTTACGGGGGCATCTTTGGCCAGACTGACCACTTTAACGGATGAAGCCAAAATTGCTTTTGATACATTGATGGAGCGCACCGGCAGCTTGGTTACACCGTCACTGCGCCTCGGTGTGACAGGTCTTTCCCGCGCCGGTAAAACCGTTTTCATCACCTCACTGGTGCATAATCTGGTACAGGGCGGACGCCTGCCCTTGTTTGATGCCTATGCATCCGGCCGCATTGCCCGCGCCTATCTCCAGCCGCAGCCGGATGATGCCGTCCCGCGTTTCCAATATGAAGATCATCTGGCAGCCTTGGTAAAAGACCGTATCTGGCCGGATTCCACCCGTGCAATCTCTGAGCTGCGTTTGACCATTGAATATCAATCGGCCTCTTCATGGGGGCGCATGCTCTCTGCGGGCAAGTTGTCGATTGATATTGTCGATTATCCGGGAGAATGGCTGCTCGATCTGCCCCTGCTCGGCAAAAGCTATGCCGAATTTTCCCGCGATTCCTTTGCCCTTGCCAATGAGACAGCACATCTCGGCTTTGCCGAAGACTGGCTGCGGGAAGCTGCAACGACTGATGCGCTGGCTCCTGCTGATGAAATGACGGCGCAACGTCTCGCACGCAGTTTCACCGATTATCTGCGTGCAGGCAAATCCGACGAACAGGCATTATCTACCCTGCCACCGGGACGTTTTCTGATGCCCGGTGATCTGGAAGGCTCTCCGGCTCTCACCTTTGCGCCTTTGCCCGATCTGCCTGAAGGCAATTTCAAAACCGGCTCGCTGGCGGCGATGATGGAGCGGCGCTATGAATCCTACAAAACCCATGTGGTGAAACCATTCTTCCGCGAGCATATTGCCCGTCTTGACCGGCAGATTGTATTGGTTGATGCGATGCAGGCGATTAATGCCGGTGGTGCTGCTGTACGCGATCTGGAGCGCGCACTCACCGAAATCCTCGCCTGTTTCCGCGCAGGACGCTCCAATATTTTCACCGGTCTGATCCAGAAGCGTATCGGCCGTATTCTTATTGCGGCGACCAAAGCCGATCATCTGCATCATGAAAGCCATAACCGGCTTGAAGCCATCGTGCGCAGACTGGTTGACCGCGCCGCCAAGAATGCGGACATGTCCGGCGCTGAGATTGATGTTCTGGCCATGGCCGCGGTGCGCGCCACCCGCGAAGCGACAGTCAACCAGAATGGTGATACATTACCGGTCATCGTCGGCACCCCGCTGAAGGGCGAAGTGATCGACGGTGAAGTCTTTGACGGCGAAACGGAAACTGCGATTTTTCCGGGTGATCTGCCGCACAATGTGCAGGCAATTTTTGACCAGCCGGAATTGTCGCCCCGTGATCGTGCGCATGAAGCACCGATCCGCTTCGTCCGTTTCAGGCCACCGGCGATTAAAGCGGATCTGGATGGTATTCATCTCTCGCTTCCGCATATCCGCCTTGACCGCGCCATGCAGTTTCTGCTCGGCGACCGGCTGGCATAAGGAGCAGTCATGTCGGATAAGCCAAGAAAACCCACGAGCTTTAGCGTAAACCCGCAGGCAGATGAAAGCCAGCCGCAGGCACCACGCAAGCCGGTTGCCATCCGTGACCTGTCCGCAGTCACAGCAGAGCCGGTCGATGTGTTCGAGCAGGAGGCGATTGATGCCGGTGCGCAACTGACCCCGCCACCTGCGAGTCTCCTCAAGCGGCGCTTTACTCTGCGCAGTGTGTTTTTCACTGCACTGGGCCTGTTACTCAGTTTTGCCGTTGGCATCTGGACGGAGGATCTGATCCGCGCCATGTTCAGCCGTGCCGACTGGCTCGGCTGGCTCACATTCGGCGTTGCCCTCATCGCCCTTGCCTCACTGATTGCACTGGTGGTGCGCGAAGGACTGGCATTGCGCCGCCTCTCCGCAGTGCAGGAACTGCGCTTCGCAGCGGCAGAGGCCACCGAGCGCAATGATGCGGAGAAAGCCCGCAAAGTCACAGACAGATTGCTTGAAGTGGCAGCCAGCCTGCCGCAAACCGCACGCGGACGCACGACATTAGAGGCATTACGCGGTGATATTATCGACGGACGCGATCTTATCCGCATTACCGAGCGGGAAATTCTGCATCCGCTGGATCGTGAAGCGCGGATGCTGATCCTCAACGCCGCGAAACGCGTTTCTATCGTCACAGCCGTCAGCCCGCGCGCTTTAGTGGATATTGCCTATGTGATCTTCGAATCATCGCGGCTGATCCGCCGCCTCTCCGAACTTTATGGCTGCCGTCCGGGTTCTTTAGGCTTTTTGCGCCTTGCCCGCAGTGTGATTGCCCATCTGGCCATTACCGGCACCATCGCCATGGGTGACAGCGTGGTTCAGCAATTGCTGGGTCAGGGTCTCGCCTCGCGCCTCTCTGCCAAACTCGGTGAAGGTGTGATAAACGGCATGATGACCGCACGGATCGGCATTTCCGCCATGGATATTGTGCGCCCGCTGCCGTTTGATGCGGAAAAACGCCCGAATATCAGTGACTTTGTCAGCGATATCGTAAAAGCCACAACTCAGAAAAAACCACTCTGAAACCTGTTTATCCCTTGTTTTAATCGTGCTAAGCATGTCGCAGCTAAATGGGTTCATTTAGCGTTTGCGAACATGCGACAATTAAAAAACTCTAGAGCGAACACCATGAATTTCCTTAAATTCAACACGCTCTAGAAACCAGCTGTTAACCATTCCGGCCGATTATAAGGGCTGGTTTTGGTATCTTGTTTGACAGCATTTCGCGCCCTGAAAAGTGATGATGCAGGTCCTGCAAAGAACTGAAAAGCCGCCCTCAAACTATCCGGAACAGAGTTCTGTTATGATTACACGTGCCACTGCCGCCTGCCTTATTTTATTCGCTTCTGCGGCCAGCACTGTTTCTGCGCACGCATCGGATAAGGATGAAGCTTTCTTCCGCAATGTCGAAGGTCAGTGGAGCGGCCCCGGTGAAGTTGTTGCCGGTAAATACAAGGGCACGAAATTCGTCTGCAATCTCTCCGGCACCACGCCGGATGGCAACATTGGCATGACACTCGACGGCACCTGCCGCGTCGGCGTCTTCTCGCAGCCGATGAAAGCAACCGTAGTGCGCACCGGCAAAAGCTATAGCGGCACTTTCAATGACGGCGCTGAAGGCAAAGGCCTGAATGTAACGTCCGGCTCGGTCAACGGTAACCGCGTAGTACTGTCACTGGCACGCAAACAGCTCAACGGCGCGATGCTGGCACGCGTCACCGACCAGAACACCATGAATGTTACCGTGTCGGTCAAAGTTGAAGATACCATGGTACCGGTTGTCGGCATGAGCCTGAAACGCGTTGACGGCGGCACCGTCAGCAGCATTGCACGCAACTAGACCCCTCCC
>NZ_ANNO01000041.1:0-2387 GCF_000409565.1 Pseudochrobactrum sp. AO18b | reverse complement strand
CAAAACCGGGACCCGCCGCCTGCTCCGGAACAAAGACCGGATATTATTTCTTGATGGTTTCCAGCAGCTCGTCATAAGCCTTGCAGGCTTCATTCATATCAGTGGTACCCTGATATTTGGTCTGCATTTCCTGCGACTTTGTCATAATTTCCTGAGCGCGGCTCGGATCTTTCGTCAACACTTCCTGAATTGCAGCAGTTAAGTCTGTTGCTTTCTTGGTCAGTTCTTCCTGCGTGCAGGCAGATGCTGCGGAACTTGCAGCAGCAGAGATGAGCAGTGCAGAAAAGGATGCAGCAACCAGTGTTTTGAATTTCATAGAAGTATCTCTCTTTATGATCTGTCGATAAACGAGCAATATTTTATGCACCGGCAGCTTATGTTGGTGTTTTTATCTTTCAAAATAACAAATTATTTTCACTTAAAACAAAAACCACCTGCCACTGACAATATTTCCATTTCTGCCGAAAATGGATTATAGAAAGCAACAGGACTATGGGGGGAGCAATATGTTGCGAGTGGTGTTTTTGTCTGTTGCGGTACTGGGTATGACGACGAATGTCTGGGCACAGCCCATAGATACATACTGGGCACGCTTGAGCAAACAGGATCATTACAACTCATCAGGCGTGGCGCTGAATTCCGCAGCCACGATTATCCGTCAGGATCGCGCCAATTTTTACATTTTTGGCAAAATGGATCCGGAAGATGAATCCGACGTGTTCTTCAACGACAAGGCGAACCGCGCAAAGCTGGAGAAAATGCTTTCCGAAGGCTCACTTTCCGACCGTGACCGTGCAATTATTGAAAACGGCACACCGCTGATACGCGTGGATATTCATCCGGAACATGTCGAAGTCACTGTCGCGCAGGACTAGAGCGTGTCGCGTTTAATTGCACGCGCCCTAAACAGATTTCAGGTCTTTCCAGAAATAGATCGTACCGGTCAAAGTGCCGAAAGGATCGAGAGCGAAATCCGGCACCTCGCCGACCCGCTTAAAGCCCAGCCGCTCATAAACTGACACCGCAAGACTGTCACTTGCCGTATCAAGCATCAGATGTGTGCGGCCATGCTGCAATGCCAGAGCTTCCGCAGCCTGCATCAGTAATGTTGCCACACCGCGCCCGCGACAGGAGACAGAGGTCATCAGCTTGCTGATCTCCGCACGATGCGGCTGGTTCGCAGTCTGCACCAGAACCAGACTGACTGTACCGGCAAGCTTTTCACCGTCAAAAGCACCGAGAATAATCCGCTCTCCGTTCTGCGCAGAGTTCATCGCACCCTGCCAGAATGCCTCTGCCGTTTCCGGCTCGAGAGGATGCATGAAGCTGACAGACCCGCCGCTGGCGACTGTTTCAACCAGAAGATCGCGCAGCTGTGCGATATGTCTATTATCATAAGGCAGAGGTTTAATTTCGAAGCCAGTCATAACCATCAGCTTTCACAAGAATGAAAATCCGCATAAATTATTTTGAGTGTGTTCCTGCTGTAAACAGCATAAATTACTAGTTTTAAAAAAATCAATAAATATTTGAATTATCTAATTTAAAACAGAGCCAATATGCTCTCAAAATAAAAAAGCAATTTAAAAAACTTGCCCTCATAATCGGGCAAACTTGCTGGCCATAATTAGGAAAGCTGCTTAAGAGCAACCTTAGCAATGGTCTGGGGGCTGATGTGTATCAAATTCTTTTAAAAGCAACATTCGTGACTGCCTTGGTCGTCGCGTTGAGCCAGATATTTTCATTCAGCATCCGTTATGCATCCGGCCAGCCCTTCACTGCTTTTGTTTTTCTGATGAATTCAATCATGCCTGTACTGACCGGTTTTCCGATCAGCATGTATATTTTTATACAGAATGCCAAACTGAAGAAGACATCAGACGAGCTGACAGAGGCTAACAGGCTGTTGCAGATACGCGCCGACACTGACAGCATGACCGGTCTTCTGAACAGAAATGCTTTTCTCGAGCAGGTCAAACACGCCAACAAAAACTGCACGCAAGCAGCATTGCTGGTGATAGACGCCGATAATTTTAAAAACATCAATGATCTTTACGGTCATCACGCCGGTGACAAAGCCCTGACGGCAATTGTCAGCGCGCTTCGCTCGTCATTGCGGGTGGATGACCTTATCGGCCGTATCGGCGGTGAAGAATTTGCCGTATTCCTCAGTAATACCGATATGGCTGAGGCGCAGAATATTGCCGAGCAATTACGCAAGAGCGTTGAGGCAATCAATTTCACGCCCCTGCCGGATCAGCCTTATCCGCTGACAATCAGCATCGGCATCGCCCTTTCCTCCGGCATTGTGACCACCGCACAGCTCATCCGCATGGCAGATCAAAGCCTGTATCAGGCAAAAGCAAACGGCCGTAATCAGGTGGTGC
>NZ_ANNO01000040.1:0-30089 GCF_000409565.1 Pseudochrobactrum sp. AO18b | reverse complement strand
GGGTTTTTTTCGTTTGAGTGCTAGTGAAAGCGCTTATTCAAGCCCGAGAAACTGAAACGGTTCTGTTTCCTTAAACTGCTCATTCACATTGCCGGCAAAGACATTGGTCTGATTTTCACCCAGATCGAGCTTTTTGACCTTGCCGGTCTCAGCGGAAAAATTCATGCCTTTCAGATCGACCCAGAATGTATTGGGTGTGAGTGCAGACTCAAAGAAATAGAGTTTGCGCTTCTGATCGGCCACAGTTCTCCAGCGTGTGGAAGAGATATTCGGCTGATCCGGCGTGGTAATACCATATGGCACCGACACATTGCGAATAACGCCAAACACACTTGCCAGCGCCACATCCGGATTTTCGCTCTTCGGAATGGCATTAATATAGAATGATGCGCGGGCAAAACGGTCTGCGGCACGATTGGTGCCCGGCAGCATGACTGTGCCGCCGATCTGCTGCCAATAGCTGTTCAGTGCCAGCTGCTGGTCAAAAGTCGGGGAATTCGTCATGACCTGATATTTACGGTTGTGATGAATAACCTGCTTGCCGTCGATATATTCGATAATTGCGCTGTCACCACTCGCATCGGAAATGGCCAGATGCAGCGTTGCCAGTCTGCTTTCACCCGGAACCTTATCGGTAACAATCGTATAAGGCTCGGTCTTCAGCGCGGCAACAGCTTCTTCCACCGTTGCATAATTATCAAGCACATATTGCGCCCAGGCAGCAATTGTCAGGCCGGGCTTGTCTTTTGTAAATTCCGGATATTCGGATTCTACCAACCACAAAACGCTGGCAGAAAGCCCGACTTCATTCATGCCGTCTGTGGTTGCAATATCATAACCCGAAGCGATGACGCTGCCATATTTCGATGTCCATTCAATCGAGTTTTCACCGGCCTCGCCATTCCGCTTCATGCCTTTCGGAAACAGCCAGAGATTGGTCGCCACATCCACTTTCCAGTCCATGGAACGGGCCGTGATCACATCATCATTTGCGCCCTGATAGACGACACGGGTACAGGCTTCCGCAATCAGCGGCGAAGCGAATAAGGACAATGCAACTGTTTTAGCCACAAGCGCAGAACGAACCGCTTTACGGTGCAGAAACATCAGAAAACTCCGCTGTTTGAATAAGATCAGAACCGCATGGACAGGCCGAGAACCGGCCCGTGCTGCACGACATCCCATTTAAAGGTGTGACCGGTAAAATCGTCACCCTGATAATCCTGCGACAGAACGCGGTAGCCAATGCGCAGATTGGTCGGGCGGTCAAACAGGAAAGTCCGGTAGCCGAGATAGGCCTGCGCATTCACGCTGAGTTTGGAGCCCACGCCAAAACCGCCGATATCAGCCTCACCGGACAGGTTCCAGCGCTCGTTCAGGTCAGTTTTCAAACGCACACCGATAAACGGATCTGTCCATTCTGCTTTTTTGGTAACGCTGAATCTTCCGACAGCAAGATCAGCTTTGATCTTTGTCCAGCGTACACCCACTGTCGGCTCGACTGTAAAACGCTGCGGATCGTTGAAAACGGTTACGCCGCCCAGTTCCTGCTCATAAACGCGATAGAATGCACCACCGGCGATCGAGGTTGTCTTCACATTCAGAGCCAGCTCATTGGCGAACAGGTTTTCGTCCTGTGTGGTGGAAACATATTGACCGTCGATATAAAAACCCAGCGGGCCTTTAACAATCTCGACATTCCCCATCACCGCCATATCAAGATTATCAAAAATCTCGGAGAACGGGATATTCACATCCGTATGAATACCGGCCAGAGCAGATTTACCTTTGAGCGAAGCGCCCCAGACATAAGGACTGACGATAATCTTCCAGCCGTCTTCGGCAATATATTGCGGCTGAGCCACATCGGCAGCCATTGCGTTACACATCATAGCCAGACCGGAAAGCGCTGAAGTCGTGAGAAGTGCAATATTACGCATAAGCAGGCATGCCCCTTGCCGATAAATTAAGAATCTATTGAGAAAATAGATGATTATGGCAGCGGGTCAACTTCCGTCCGAAGTATTCAGCTGGCATTTCCAATAAATAACATGATAAGACAAAAATAAATTGTGCAACCGGATTAAAAAAGCTGCAACAGCAAGCAATGTTCAAACGGTTTTTATTTCCAGATCATAGACCAGCACACCATCTGTACCGCCCTGCGCTGCAGCCACAATCTTCGCGCCGGTTTTCTGATGCTCGGCATCAGCAAGATAGGCATCACGGGACGCAGCACCAGCAAAATCCACGATAAAACCTTCCGAATAACCTTTATCCATGCCGGTTTCAGGGCTGACATTCTTACCAAGATGCACGGCGAGGAGCCCTTTTAAGCGAAATTTTAATGCCACGATTTCTGCAAAAATCGCATCCTTCTCAGCCTGTGAAACCGATGCTTTAAAGTGAATGAAGACACAGTGACGGATCATAAGGTTGCCTATCTAATTTGTGTCCGTGCACGCGGACGGAAATCATTGCGCTCATCGGCAAAAATCGCGGCAGGCAGCGGCGGTAAACCACGGATAATATCCGCTGCTTTTTCCCCCACCATTATAGTTGGCGCATTGGTATTGCAGGACGGCACGCGCGGCATCACCGAACTGTCACAGATACGCAGTCCCTCCAAGCCATGAACTTTAAGATCAAGACCAACAACAGCGTCCTCACCCGTTCCCATTTTGCAGGTGCCTACCGGATGATGATCGGTTTTCGCATTGGCACAACCATAATCAAACAAATCCTGATCACTCACCACCTGCTTACCCGGTAGTTTTTCCGCCAGAATAAAAGGTTTCAAAGCCGCCTGCTCGAAAATTTCACGCGCGATTTTCAATCCCTCAATCGACATTTTAACATCATGAGGATCAGACCAGTAATTCGGGTCAATCAGCGGCGCAGCCGCCGGATCAGCCGAGCGCAACCGCACCGTGCCGCGTGAACGCGGATGCAGATATGCGGAATTGAGTGTGACGCCGGCATTTTTAAGTTTTGCAACACCGGCTTCGATACCGGAGCCGAGGCCAAGATGAAACTGAATATCCGGCGAACGAGCTTGCGGGTCTACATACCAGAAACCGCCGGTCTCGAACAGGCTGGAAGCCACCGGCCCTGAGCGGAACAACACATATTCCAGCCCTGCCCACAATGTGCGATGCAGCTTGGCGACATTGTCATAGGTATGATCGCCCGTGCATTCTGAAATCACAAACAGGTCAAGATGATCCTGCATATTGGAACCCACACCGGCCAGATCATGCTGAACCGCAACACCGGCAGATTTCAGATGGTCTGCAGGACCAATGCCCGATTGCAGCAATAGTTTCGGCGAGCCGATAGCACCGGAGCACACCAGCACTTCGCGCTCGGCGCGGATAATCTCAGTGCCTTTGGCAGTGACAATTTCCACACCGACTGCCCGCGATCCTTCCAGCACAATGCGCGTTACGGCAGCACCGAGCCGGATTGTCAGGTTCTTGCGGTTTTTCACCGGCTCAAGATAAGCAAGTGCTGCCGAAGAGCGGCGGCGGTTACGTTGCGTCAGCTGATAAAACCCGACACCGGCCTGTGTTTTACCGTTAAAATCATGATTATAGGGAATACCAAGCTCCTGCCCCGCGCGGATATACGCATCGCAAATCGGCAAGGCAGAAACCGGCATCGACACGCCAAGCGGCCCGCCATAGGCATGATAGTCATCAGCAAAACGCTGATTATCCTCAGCACGCTTGAAATATGGCAGAACCTCGCGATAGCTCCAGCCTTTGCAACCGTCTTCCTCAGCCCAGAGATCATAATCCGCCGCATTACCGCGTGTATAAAGCTGGGCATTAATCGTCGAACCGCCGCCGATGACTTTAGCCTGCGTATAACGCAGCACCCGCCCTTTCATATGTTTTTGCGGGACAGTCTCCCAGCCCCAGCTGGCAACACCTTTGGTCATCTTGGCAAAGCCTGCAGGCATATGAAACAACGGATTGCGGTCGCTGCCACCAGCTTCCAACAGCAAAACTTTAACATCAGCGTCTTCTGACAAGCGATTTGCCAGAACACAACCGGCAGGCCCCGCACCGGTGATAATATAATCATAATGCATGGTTCTGATCCTTAAATCAGGTCATTTCAAAAATGCACGTCAGAAGCGCGCAATTGACAGGCCGCCATCCGCAGCAATCACTGTTCCCGTGGCAAAATGCATGGCACCGGAAGCAAGACCGGCACAAATCGCTCCGATATCCGCCGCCTCTCCCCAACGTCCGGCAGGCACCAGTCCTTCAGCAATCAACACATCATATTTTTCTGAGACTTTTGCAGTCATATCTGTGCGGATAATGCCGGGACGAACCTCAAAAACCGCAATACCACTCTGAGCAAGCCGTAATGCCAGCCCCTGACTGAAAGCCGACAGACCTGCTTTGCTGACACAATAATCCAGCCGTTCGGGTGAACTGGCAGATGCGGAAACCGAGGTAATATTAATGATTGTACGGGGTTTCTGACTGTGCTTCACCGCCAACATTGAGCGTACAACAGCCTGCGTAAAAAAGATTGTACCCCGCAGATTAACATTCATAACCGCGTCAAAATTTTCCGGACGCAACTCCAGAAAATCCCCGCGAATAACAGAGCCGATACCCGCATTATTCACAAGGCAATCAATAGTACCAAAGCGTTGAAATATCGCATCAACCGTTGTTTGATGCTGACAGGTATCAGACAAATCCGACTGCCAGTAATGCGCATCGGCACCCAGTGCACCGAGTTCCGCGAGTACAGGATCGTCAGTCTGAACAGACTCTACTCCAGTAAGCGCAACATCAAATCCCGACTGCGCAAGCGCTTTGGCAGTCGCGAAGCCAATACCGCGACGGCCGCCGGTAATCAAAACAACAGGACGCTGTGCAACTGTCATGACTGCAAATCCTTTGCAGAAATATGTGCGGCCACCCGCAATGCCTGTGCAGCAATTGTGAGTGCAGGATTAACCGCCGCAGATGTCGGCAGAAAAGATGCATCAACCACAAACAAATTGGGATGGTCATAGGCACGGCAAAAAACATCCAGCGGTGCCTGTGCCGGATCACTCCCCATCCGCACCGTTCCGCATTGATGTGACGGTGTACGCTTGTCAAAAACACGGGACAAAACGAGCGGAAAGCCAGCCGCCTTCAGCACTGTCTTCAGCTTTTTCACCAAATCAAGATGCGCCTGCCAGTTGGTACGCTGCCACTGCATGATGATGCGTTCGCCATCCACCATAATCCGGCTGTCCGGATGCGGAAGATCCTCGCTCATCGCGTAGAAATCGATGGCATGGGCGGAGAGTTTGTTCAGCATCCATAGCGGTACTTGCGGCAGGCTGGCTTTGAGAATCTGCCCGGAAACACGTCCCAGAAGCTGCACATTCCCTAAAGGTGCGCCACCCTGACCATCGGAAAGATAGAAGTCATTGAGGCCGAAAGTCTTTTGATAAACAGACGTGTTTTTATACCATGGCGACACAGCCAGAACCGCACTCGCATTATGGTTCATGAAGTTACGACCAACCTGCCCTGAGGAATTGGCCAGTCCCTGAACGTGCTGCGCATTGGCTGAGCGCAGCAGCAAAGCGGCAGATTGCACCGCCCCCGCAGACAGGATTACCAGTTTCGGTGTCAGGCGATGCTCAGTGCCGTCTTTCACATAGCAGACACTCTCAATATGCCTGCCGTCAGCCGCCGTGTTCAGTTTTGTCACCCGTGAACCGGTTTGCAAACGGATATTGGAATGCTGCAAGGCTTTGGCCAGCGCAGTCGTTTCGGCATCCATTTTGCCGTCATCGCAATTGGGATGCGCATCCCACGGCGTTTTCGCCTTGCGCAACCAACGCTCCACATCCACACCCAGAGGCAGTGAAAAAGGCTGCAAGCCATTAGCCTTCAGCCGTTCCCTTACCTTAGCAATTGCAGGCTCTTCCGGCACAGGCGGAAAGGCATAGGCTTGCGAATGAAACGGCTCGGTCGGATCGTCACCCGCAGCGCCCCGCACCTGATAAAGCTGCTCGGCCTCGCAATACCACGGCTCAAGCTCCTCATAGGCGAACGGCCATGCAGGAGACACGCCCTCCCTGTGTTGCATCTCCTCAAAATCCTCGGCACGGTAACGCAACAGCACCGCACCATAGAATTTTGAATTGCCGCCGACATTGTAATAATTACCGGGATTAAAAGCTGTATATCCGCCTGCACCGCCGCTTTTCTCATCCCAGAACTCGTCTGGCCGGAAAAAGCCGCGCTGAAAAATTGCAACCTGATCACGATTTTCCGGTCTGTCCGGCAAATGCCCGCCAGCCTCAAGGATCAGAATATCAGCGCCGCTCGCCGCCAGCCCCGAAGCGATTGTCGCTCCGCCGATGCCTGAACCGATAATGACAATATCCGGCTGCCTGGATGAGGAAGTACCCATGCACTTATCTCACGCAATACGCTGTTGCGTTTGCGGATCAAAGAACACAGCTTTATCCAGATTAAAGGCCAGCCGCGCGGTTTGCCCCGCATGGATATGCGCATCTGCCCGCAATCGCGCTACCACTTCCTTACCGCCGAGCTTGGTCACGGCAAATGTGTCCGAGCCTGCCGGTTCTACAACCTCAATATGGCAGTCACCTTCCGCAATTGTACCTGCATTGCGGTCTGTTCCGTCAGGATCAGTCAACGCCTCAGGACGGATACCGAAGACCACTTGTTTACCGGCATAGGCATCCAGTTCATTCTGTCTCGCAGGCACCGGCAGTTTCAGCGGGTCGCTATCTGGTCGCTCAAGTGAAATCTGCAGCCCCTGCGCACTGTTTTCTACGGTTGCTGTCAGTAAATTCATAGCTGGCGAGCCCATAAAATCCGCTACGAACATATTGACCGGACTGTTATAAATTTCTGCCGGTGTGCCGAATTGCTGCAGAATTCCGTCTTTGAGAACGGCAATTTTTGTTGCCAGTGTCATCGCTTCAATCTGGTCATGGGTCACATAAACGATTGTGGTTTTCATGCGCTGATGCAGACGTTTGATCTCGGTGCGCATATCCACACGCAGCTTGGCATCAAGATTGGATAATGGTTCATCGAACAGAAAGACCTGCGGATTGCGCACTAGCGCCCGCCCCATTGCCACACGCTGGCGCTGACCGCCGGAAAGCTGGCTGGGTTTGCGATCCAGTAAATGCCCGATCTGCAACATTTCCGATACGTCGCGGATGGCTTTTTCACGTTCATCTTTCGGAACGCCGCGCACTTCCATGCCGAATGCGATATTTCCGGCAACCGTCATATTCGGATAAAGCGCATAGGACTGGAATACCATGGCAATATCACGCTTGGACGGCGGCAGATCAGCGACCGCTTGACCATTAATAGCAATATCACCCGCGCTGATCGGCTCCAGTCCGGCAATCGTGTTCAGCAATGTGGATTTGCCGCAGCCGGACGGCCCGACAAGCACCAGAAAACCGCCCTCCTCAACCTCAAGACTGATATCCTTGAGAATTTCTACTGCGCCGTATGACTTGCGAAGGTTTGTGATTTTAAGAAATGACATGCTTTATCCCTTCACAGCACCGGACATCAGACCGCGTACAAAATAGCGGCCGGAAACAATGTAAACGATCAGCGTAGGCAGCGCCGCGAGGATCGCCGCTGCAAAATGAACATTATATTCCTTCACCCCTGTTGAGGATGAGACGAGATTATTCAGCGCCACCGTCATCGGCGTGGATGACGCACCGGAAAATGACGCACCGAACAGAAAGTCATTCCAGATATTCGTGAACTGCCAGATGACTGAAACCACGATAATCGGCCCTGAAGACGGCAGCAGAATGCGCCGGAAAATCTGCATGAAACTTGCCCCGTCGATCTGGGCGGCACGCACCAGTTCTGTCGGAAATGCCTCGTAATAATTCCGGAAATACAGAGTTGTGAAGCCAAGACCATAGATGACATGCACCATGATAAGCCCCCAGATTGAACCGGAGAGCCCCAGCATCCCGAGAATACGTGCCATCGGGATCAGCACAATCTGAAACGGAATGAAGCAGGACAGCAGCAGCAATCCGAAGAAAATATTCGAACCGCGAAAACTCCATTTGGTCAGCACATAGCCGTTGAGCGCACCGACTATGGTAGAAATCGCAACAGCAGGCACCACCATCAGAATGGAGTTGATGAAGAACGGCTTCACGCCGGTTGGCTGCACACCGATCTGCGCTGTTGACCATGCAGACAGCCACGGCTCGATTGTCCAGCTTTGCGGCAGATTGAGCATACCGCCCTGCCGGATTTCCTCCAGCGGCTTGAAAGAATTGACCACCATCACATAAAGCGGCAGCAGATAATAAACAGCGAAGATCAGCAGCAGCGTATAGATCAGCGCCCGTGTCAGCCTTTTATGCGAGATTGCATTTTGCGGATTGTCAGAACCACTCATCAGCGCTTCCCTCCGCGAATTTCTGCATAAAGATACGGGATGATGATCGAGAAAATCATCGCCAGCATAATAATCGCCGAAGAAGCACCGATCCCCATCTGATTGCGGGTAAATGTATAGGAATACATAAATGTTGCCGGCACTTCGGTTGCCTGTCCGGGGCCGCCGCCGGTCAAAGCAACAACAAGATCATAGGCCTTGATCGCCAGATGCGCGAGCACCACAAAAGCCGACAGGAAGACCGGCCGCATCATCGGGATAATAATCCGGCGATAGGTCGTAAATGTCGATGCGCCGTCTATCTGCGCGGCCTTGATGATTTCATTATCCACGCCGCGCAAACCGGCCAGAAACATCGCCATGATAAAACCGGAAGACTGCCAGACAGCTGCAATCACCACACAGTAAATCGCGTAATTGCGATCTTTAATCCAGTTGAAGTGAAAGCTCTCCCAGCCCCAGACCTGCATCGTATGTTCAAGTCCGATACCCGGATCGAGAAACCACTTCCATGCCGTGCCGGTTACAATGAAGGACAGCGCCATCGGATAAAGATAAATCGGGCGCAGAAAACCTTCGCCGCGTATCTTCTGATCCAGCATAATCGCCAGAAACAGCCCGATTACCGAGCAGATAATGATATAAAGCGACGCAAAAATCGCCAGATTGGAAATTGCCCGCCACCAGTGCGGCAGCGCCCAGAGCTTGGAATAATTCTCCAATCCTACGAAATTATAGGATGGCAGCATCTTACTGTCTGTCAGCGACAGAAGCCCCGTATAGGCAATGAAGCCATACACAAAAATCAGGATAATAAAAAAGCTCGGAGCCAAGACAAGTTTTGGCAACAGCTCCTGCAACCAGCTGCGGCTATTCATGGTCAATCACCACACTTGGCACATATCCGGCCAGACAACCGGACAGGCGCTTAAAAAAATTCAATTTCAAATGCTGTCAATAAATGACCGGTCACAATCGGTGCCGGATCACAGAGGCTGCGCAAAGGCAGCCTCCGGTTTTGCAATCAGTTTACTGAGCGGCGGCAACGGCTGCCACAAGCTCTTTCACAGCTTCTTCCGAAGTCAGTTCACCGTTAAATTCGCGGGTTACAACATCGTAAATCGCATTTTTAACAGCGGCAGGATTGGCATAGCCATGCGCCATGGAACCGAGCATTGTGCCCTTCTCACTGGCTTCCTTCACATCGGCGATTGCTTTTTTACCGCAGGCATCAAAGGCGGTATCCGGTACATCGGTACGTGCCGGTGCCGAACCTTTAACGACATTGAAAGCGGACTGGAATGTCGGGCTTTCAATCGCGGAAGCCATTTGCAGCTGCGCCGGAACTTTGTCTTCCGCAACTTTGAACATCGCAAACATATCGGAGTTGAAAGTTACAGCACCCTGTGTCTCTGGATAACGCATACAGACGAAATCCTCACCCGGCTTCTTACCGGCTTTGACAAATTCGCCCTTTGCCCAGTCGCCCATAAACTGCAGACCGGCCTTCCCCTCAATCACCATTGCTGATGCCAGATTCCAGTCACGACCGGAGAAATTGTCGTCCACATAGGAGCGCAACTTGGTCATACGATCGAAAGCCTGTTTCATCGTATCACTGCCCAGTGCTTCCGGATCGAGATCAATAAAGGCTTTTTTGTAGAAATCTGTGCCGAATGACAGCACCACGGCATCAAAAATCGTGCCGTCCTGCCATGGCTGGCCGCCATGGGCTACAGGTGTAATGCCCTGTTCTTTAAACTTATCCAGCAGTGCAATCAGCTCATCCCAATTGGCCGGTTCTTTACCGCCTGCCTTGTCGAGTGCTGCTTTGTTGATCCACATCCAGTTGGTGGTATGCACATTCACCGGAGCGGCAATCCAGTGACCGTCATATTTGGCAAATTCCTGCAACGGTGCCGGAATAACCTTTTCCCAGCCTTCTTTACCCGCAACTTCATCCAGATTGCCGAGTGCGCCTTCTTTTGCCCAGTCACGAATATCAAAACCGAGCATCTGCACGGCGGTCGGCGGATTGCCCGCGGTAACACGGGCACGCAGAACGGTCATCGCTTCTGTGCCGCCGCCACCGGCAACCGGCATATCCGTCCAGCCGATCCCTTTACCTTCGAGATCTTTCTTCAATACATCCAGAGCTGCCGCTTCGCCGCCGGCTGTCCACCAGTGCAGCACCTCTACATTCTCCGCAGCCTGAGCCGCACCTGCCATAAAACCTAAAGCCATTGCTGTTGTTGTCATAAACTTGCGCATCGTATTCCTCCCGTTTGCAAGTTGTCAGCAGCGGAATCCTCCCGCTTGGTCATTACGTGCTGTCCTCCCGAACAGCATAAATTTTCGGCTCGCAAGATTGATCGGGCTATTCTTTTACGACCAACCGTCAGGCGAAATAGGACGTTACAATTCTCCGTTCGTCAAGCAGTGTTCTGCAAAATTCAAATCGATTAAAATATTATTCTTCAGCCGCGCTCCCGCTACGCACCCAAAGCGTTTTTCGTGAGCCGATATGCATATTCAGAGTTTTTGTTTCCGTGTAATCTTCAACGGCATGGCGGCCAAGCTCTCTGCCCTGTCCGGATTGTTTATAGCCGCCAAACGGCAATTCCGATGCGCCATCCATAAAAGTGTTCATCCAGATTGTACCGGAACGCACCTTGCGCCCCACAGTCAGACATGTGTCGAAATCACGGCTCCAGACACTGGCAGACAGGCCGTAATCTATGGAATTTGCAATATGAATTGCCTCTTCCGCAGTTTCAAATGTCAGCACAGACAAGACAGGGCCGAACACTTCCTCACGCGCCACAGCCATATCCGGCGTAACGCCCGACAGCAAAGTCAGCTCCATATATTGACCGCTGTCAAAATCCACGGTTCCGCCGCCGGCACTCAGTGCAGCACCATCCGCTTTGGCACCGGATATATAGGTTTTGATTTTCTCCAGATGCTGCGGACTGATAATTGCACCGACCTGTGTTTGCGGATCAAGCGGATCACCCAGTCTCACCTTTTTGGTAAGATCAATAATGCGGGAGATCACATCATCCGCGATGTCTTTATGCAGAATCAGACGTGAACCCGCATTGCAGCACTCACCGGCATTGAAATAGGCGCCAAACACCGCAGCATCAATAAATGCATCCAGATCCGCATCAGGAAAGACAATTTGCGGGTTCTTACCGCCAAGCTCCAGCGACACTTTTTTCAGTGTCTGCGCTGCATTCGCCATAATCAGACGACCGACACCGGTTGAACCGGTGAAAGACACCATATCCACATCAGCATGTGTGCTCAGCAGTGCTCCCGCACCGGCACCCGTACCGGTGATAATATTCACAACACCGGCAGGAACACCCGCTTCGGTCAGAATTTCACCGAGGATCAGCGTGGAAGCTGATGTCATTTCCGACGGTTTGACCACACAGGAACATCCGGCAGCAAGAGCAAAAGGCAGCTTCTGGCTGATAATCAGAAACGGGAAGTTCCACGGCGTAATCATCGACACAACGCCGATTGCCTCGCGCAACACAACGCCCAGCGTGCCGTCACCGAGTGTATTATAACTCTCACCATGCAAATCACGGGCAAGTGCCGCCGCATAGCGCCAGATATCAACAGCACCGGCAATCTCGCCCCGCACCTGACTGATCGGCTTTCCAGCCTCGACAGCATCCCAGAAACTCAGTTCTTCTGCACGTTTCTCAATCATATCCGCGATTTTCAGCAGGATATTGGAGCGTTCGGCACCGGTTTTGCTGTTCCATATTCCAGTATCAAAGCTCTGTTTTGCAGCAGCAATCGCGCGTTCTGCATCAATATGACTGCCTTCAGGATAACGGCTCACCGGCACTCCGTGCCCCGGTGCAATGCGTTCCAGCATCCTGCCGGAGACTGCGGCCACCCATTCGCCAGCAATCAGCATTTTAAAATCACGAACAGCAATATCTGCCGGAGGCTTGGGCACAATCAGAACGGCCATTACCATTCTCCTTTGAAATTTGCCGGACGTTTGCCGCTAAAAGCCGCAACTCCTTCTTTGAGATCACCGGTTTTGGCGGCCAGCATGGAACCAAGTGTTTCAACCGCTGCGCCATTATCCTCGCCATTGGCAACGCCGATCATCAGCTTGGATATTTCAAGCGCCGCAGGCCCGCGTGTCACAATACGCGCTGCATAGGCCTTGGCAGCCTCCAAAGCTGAGCCGCTTTCAACAACCTGATCCACCAGCCCAAATTTGCAGGCTTCCTCAGCACAGAACATCTCGCCGCCCAGCACCATACGCCGGATAATCTGCGCACCAAAACGCTGCACCAGACGCTGTGTGCCGGACCAGCCGGGAACCATGCCGAGTGATGTTTCCGGCAGGCCGATTGTAACATGCTTTTCGGCAATGCGGATATCCGCCGCTCCGGCAAGTTCCAGCCCGCCACCAAGAGCATGACCATTTATCGCGGCGATCAGCGGCATCCGCAATGTTGCCAGCCGGTCAAAAACCCGATGACCGAAACGCACCCATTGATGGCCGAATTCATTGGCCTGCATCGCGCCCCATGCTTTGATATCACCACCGGCAGAAAAGGCTTTGCCCGTGCCGGTGAGAATAACAATCCGCACAGCACTATCCGCCTCAACCGCATCACAGGCCGCCGACAATTCCTTCAGCATTTCAATATCAAATGCATTGAGCTTATCCGGCCGTGTGACAGTGATCGTGGCAATGGCGCCGTCACGGGAGGTTATGATACGCGGCTCAGTCATGATCTCCCCCCTCGATCTGCTCTTGCAAGATAAGTTGCGGTTTTTCCGGCAAAGTCAGGCCAAGTGGTTCTTCCCTGAATAAAGCAGCATCCATCAGTTTCAGTTCCGGCGAAATGATGAGCGGAAATTCCGACTGCTCCAGAATATGCGCCTGCAAATCCACACCCGGTGCAATTTCCGTGAGCATGATGCCCTGTGGTGTCAGCTTCATCACGCAGCGTTCAGTCACATAGGTAATATCCTGTCCTTGCGCGACGGCACGGCTGCCGGAAAACGTAACATGCTCCGTTTCATTCACCAGCTTCTTCAGCTTGCCTTCTTTTTCAATAACCAGCCTTCCGCCTTCAATGCCGAGCTTTGCGCCTGCATTAAACATACCGGAAAAGACAATTTTCTTTGCCCGCGCAGTAATATCGACAAAGCCACCGGCACCCGCCGTCACATGCGGGCGGAAAGACAACCGCGATACATTGACGGAACCGTCACGTCCGATTTCAAGAAAGGACAGCAGCGAGGCATCAAAGCCGCCGCCCTGAAAATAGGTAAACTGATAGGGCGAAGGCATATAGGCATCAGCATTCGAGGCACAGCCGAATGCAAAATCCAGCAGCGGTACACCACCGACAGCGCCCTGCTCGATCACCCATGTGACTGAGCCATGCAGCCCTTCTTCCATCAAAATACGCGGCACATTGGCAGAAATACCAAAACCGAGATTAACGCAGCTTCCCGCTTCAAGCTCCTGCGCAACACGGCGTGCAATGACCTTCTGCACATTGAATTCCGGCACGCGGAAACTCTCCAATGGTCTGAAAATCTCACCGGAAATCGCCGGATCATAAACTGTCTGCGTTGTCTGTTTCTGTTCCGGATCAACAATAATATAATCGACCAACATACCCGGAACACGCACATCATGCGGTTTCAGCGAGCCCTGCTTGGTAATGCGCTTCACCTGCGCGATAACAATGCCGCCATTGTTACGGGCGGCCAATGCCTGATCCAGCCCGCCGAGATAGGCTCCCTCATGCTCATAAGTGAGATTGCCGTGTTCATCAGCCGTTGTTGCCCGAACGATGGCAACCTGCGGTATGATATTGGGAAAATAGAGCCATTCTTCATCCGCAAATTCAATCTTGCGCACAACCGGCTCCCGCTGTGCTGCCTCGTTCATGGCGCAGCCCTGCCGGTCAGGATCGACAAAAGTATCCAGTCCGATTTTAGTTATCACGCCAGGTCGTTTGGCAGCAGCCTCACGATGCATATCAAACAGAATGCCGGAAGGCACATTATAGGCAGGAATTTCATTCGCACCGATCATCTGCCAGATCAGCGGCGGTTCTGCTGATGACGGGCCGGACGGATAAGACCCGCCGATAATTTTCGCCAGCAGACCTTTTTTGGCAATATGATCGATGCCTTTGATACCGCTCATATCTCCAGCCGCAATCGGATGCAGCGTCGTGAGATTACGCGGATGGCCTGTTGCCTCAAAGTGCTCACCGATAGCTCTGAGCATCAGATCAGGGCAGCCAAGTCCGCTTGATGAGGAAACGGTAACCACTGCATGGTCGGGGATCAGAGCCGCGGCCTGTGCGGGAGTAATATGCTTGCTCATATTATCACTCTCCCAAACCGGTTCTGATTTGCACGGCACTGCCGCTTTTCACGGATTGCGCCACGGCAAGCGCGGTTGCCAGAGACCGGACACCATCTTCACCGCTGGCAGAAACTGCGCCTTTACCTTTGACCGCATTGTGAAATGCCTCCAGCGCAGTTTCATAAAGATTATGCTGCTCCAGCGGCAAAACCTGCTCGCCCTCCGCATTGCGCAAGATGACGGAACCAACCGGCTTCTGCGTCATCACATTACGGGCAATCAGTGAGCCTTCCGTGCCATGCACTTCAAATCCGGTTTCAGCAAATTGCGTGGTAAAACCATCATGAAACTGAGCAAGCACGCCGGATTTAAAGCGCAGAACGCCCATTACCGCATCTTCCAGCCCTTGTTTTCCCATCCCGCCGGACTGGCCGAAAGCCACCGCCTCAACCGGATCATCATTCAGCACAAAGCGCAGTGTGTCCGCATCATGCACGGTTATATCGAGGATAACACCGCCACCGGCCTGCGGTCTATCAAGCCGCCAGCCCTGCAAATGCGGTGGCAGATAAACAGCATGAAAAACCCGTGCGGAGAGCGGCTTGCCGATCCTTCCCGCAGCAATGGCATCGCGCATGGCACGATGACTGGCAGCATTGCGCAAATGATGATTGGTGGCAAAAACCACCCCCGCCGCTCTGGCCGCCTTAACCATGGCACGGGCATCTTCAAAGGAAAGTGCCAGCGGTTTTTCACACAGCACATGTTTGCCTGCTTTTATCGCAGCTATAGCCTGATCGCGATGCAGCTCATTTGTTGTCGAGATATAGACAGCATCGGTTTCCGCATCATTGACCAGCGCATCAAGCGTGGTGACAGATCGGGGAATTCTGTTCTCTTTCGCGTAAGTTTCGCCGCGCTCAGCACTGCTGCTCATCACGCTCACAACCTCACCACCCGTTGCACGGATTGCATCAATCACCCATTCTGAGGCGATTGTACTTGCGCCGATAAGACCCCACCGCACTGTCATCCCGTAATCCTCCGCTGTTCCCCTTGCTTTGTCGCACCGCAGCTTTCCCGCACGACTAGGCGCACGGAACTGACAATCGCCTCGGCTTCCGGTTGCCCTGCATTGATTTGCTTGAGCAGTAACTGCGCCGCCTTCAGCCCCATGCCCTGCGGATCGACGGAGACCGTTGTGAGTGCCGGAACCGCAGATTTGGCCTCAATCACATCGTCAAAACCGATAACGGCAAAATCAGCACCCGGCTCCAAGCGCTGCGCCCTCAACCCGTCACACACACCGAATGCCACCGCATCATTAAAACAAAGCGCGGCTGTCGGTTCGTCCGCAAGCTGCATTGCGCGCATTATGGCATCCACACCACCAGCGCGGGATGGCGCAGAACCGATAATCAGCGCCTCTTCGAGCACAATGCCTGCCCGTTGCAGAGCATCCGCATAGCCCTGATAGCGCTCAGTAAACACGCCTGTATCGGCAAAACCGCCGAGAAAGGCGATCCGGCGATGCCCCAGCGCCACCAGATGCTCAACCGCAGCCATTGCCCCGCCGTGATTATCCGACATCAGAGAAGAAACTTTGGCACCAGCCACATTGCGCACAGTCGCAACAACCGGAATTCCGCTGGCGATCAGCGGCTTCAGATCAATGGCTTGCGTGCCGCGCGCAGGTGATACAATCAGTCCGGAAATACCGTGCTCACGCATAGAGGTAATAACTTCGCGCTGACGATCCGGACTTTCTCCCGTATGCGAGAGAAACTGCACATAGCCTGCCGACTGCACCACCATATCAACCCCGACCGCAAGTTCTGCGAAAAAGCTGTTGGTCAGATCATTGACGACAAGGCCGATAATTTTTGAATTGGAGCCGGACTGGCGCAGATTGGCCGCACCGCGATTATAGACATAACCAAGCTCGCGGATAACAGCGGTCACTTTAGCCCTTGTGGCCTCATTCACCAGCGGAGAATTTTGCAAAACAAGCGATACGGTCGACTTGGACACGCCCGCAGCCTGTGCAATTTCAACAACGGTGACACGCTTTTTATTCACGGCATTCTCCCTGTCTCCCCTCATAAAATTAGATCGTTCCAAATTTGTCAAGTAAAGATTAATCCGGAAAATCGATGCAAATTGCCTGTTGCATCTGTAAAAAATTGAATTACTCTTTCAAAAATTGGAACGATCTAAATTTTATCGCTTTTCCGGAGATTACAGCACCATGGCAATGTTGCGGCTTCCGAATGCAGACGGCACTATCACAGACTATCATCTGACAGGCACTGTCGTGCCTCGTCCGCAAACACTGTCGCAGTTCAATCGCATAGCCTATGCTGCCGCCCATATCGTCTCCGATCCGCTGCGTGAAACTGATCCGTGGAACCGCCCCGCCATCGACTGGGACGCAACAATGGCGTTTCGTCATCATCTCTGGAGCCTCGGTTTCAAAATTGCCGAAGCCATGGATACATCGCAACGCGGTATGGGGCTGGACTGGAACGGCGCACAGCAACTCATCCGCCGCTCACTGGAAACCGCCCGTACTGTCAAAGGTGCAGATCTCGCTTGCGGAATTGGAACTGACCAGCTGGCACCAGCTGACGCCAGATCTCTTGATGATGTGATCAGAGCCTATGAAACCCAGCTGGAATTTGTGGAGAAACATGGCGGCCGCGCCATTATGATGGCCAGTCGCGCTCTGGCACATATAGCCCGCAGCCCCGATGATTATGCGCTTGTCTATAATCGTATTCTCTCTCAGGCACAGAACAAAGTCGTCCTGCACTGGCTGGGTGAAATGTTTGACCCGCAACTTGGCGGCTACTGGACGGGGCAGGCAGACAGCCGTTTTAATGATGCACTCACAAATGTTCTGGCAATCATCAATGATAACCGTTCCCGTGTTGAGGGCATTAAAATCTCATTGCTCGACAGTGCCAGCGAGATTGCACTGCGCAATCGTCTGCCTGAGGGGGTACTGTGCTTCACCGGCGATGATTTTAATTATGCAGAACTCATTGAGGGAGACAACAATCGCTACAGTCATGCCCTGCTCGGCATTTTCGATGCGGTCGCTCCTTCAGCCTCCTATGCACTGAATGCGCTTGCCGCCGGTGACACTGCAACATTCCGTTCGGTGATCGAGCCGACCGTGCCCTTATCACGTAAAATTTTTGAGGCACCGACACAATATTACAAGGCAGGTGTCGTATTTCTGGCATGGCTGAACGGCCATCAAAATCATTTCACCATGCCTGCTGGTATGCAATCGGCACGCGGCCTGTTGCATTACACCGATATTTTCCGGCTGGCAGATCAGGCCAATGTGCTCGACAGGCCGGATCTGGCTATCCGCCGCATGCAAAACTGGCTAAGCACACAAGGCGTGAAATAAGTCTCTTCAGAGCGCCGTGCGCCCTATTTGGCGCACAAAGGTCGCTCTAATACTTTATATTTGCAGCATAATTTTACCTTAAACCGATTCAAGTTTAAGGAATTATGCTGTGAAATCCTGCTCTCTGTTCAATTGACCCTGCGTTCCAAACGGCTATAAAGGCGGCTTTCTCAAAGATGCCTCCCCAATATCTCTCTCGGGCACAGATGCAAGGATTTGAACAATGACTGCGGGAAATCACTCACCCTCGGAGAAGATAACCCTCGGCCTTGATTTCGGCACAACCAACACTGTTATTGCCGTAGCAGACGGTAATGGCATTGCCGAAGTTATGAGCTTCCCGAAAGATGATGCTATCGTTTCAGCCTATCGTTCCGTGCTGTGCTTCTGGCAGGATGGTAATAAAGGCCATCGCAATGTCGAGAGCGGCCCGTGGGCGATGGATCGCTTCATTGCTGATCCGCATAATTGCCGTTTCCTGCAATCCTTCAAATCCTTCGCCGCGAGCAAATCCTTCACCGATACGCCGGTTTACGGCAAGCGCTTTAAGTTCGAAGATCTGTTACAGACTTTTCTGGAAACACTGGCTGAACGCCTCGGAGACAGACTGCCCTCCCGCGGCAACAAAGTCATCGTCGGTCGTCCGGTTACTTTTGCAGGCCATAATCCTGATGAAGCTCTGGCAATGGCACGCTATGAAAAAGCACTGCGCGCCTTCGGTTTCACGGATATTCATTATGTTTATGAGCCGGTTGCAGCGGCATATTTCTATGCGCAGAAGCTGACAGATACATCGACGGTGCTGGTTGCCGACTTTGGCGGCGGAACGAGCGACTTTTCGATCGTAAATTTTGAGGTCGGCGCAAGTGGTTTGACTTCAACACCACTCAGTCAGGTTGGTCTGGGCATTGCCGGTGATACATTTGACTACCGCATCATTGATAATGTGGTCTCTCCCAAGCTCGGCAAGAAGAGCAATTACAAGTCTTTTGGCAAAGTACTGCAGGTTCCGAACCATTATTTTGCGAATTTTGCCCGCTGGAATACCCTGTTTCTGATGAATTCCCCGTCCACACTTCGGGAGCTTCATGAACTTGCATCGCAGGCAGAACATCCGCAAGCCCTCAACCACTTCATTGAAATGATTGAAGGCGATTACGGCTTCGAGCTTTACCGCGTCGTATCCGATGTCAAAGCAGGCCTGTCCTCATCCCAGACATCCGATCTGCATTTCAAAGCCGAGAATTTTAAAATCGAAGCCCAAATTCAGCGTTCGGATTTTGAAAAATGGATTGCCGAAGATATGCAGGCAATCTCCGCCTCCGTTGACAGCGCAGTACGGAATGCCGGTTTGCAGGATAAAGATATTGACCGCGTCTTCCTCACCGGCGGCACATCTTTTGTTCCGGCGATTAAAACCCTGTTCTCGCAGCAATTTGAACATGCGGATGTTTCCAGCAGCAACCAGTTCGACTCCATTGCCACCGGCCTCGCACTGATCGGTCAGAGCAATGATATTGAACGCTGGTCAGTCAAGTTCTGATTGATCCTGATCAATGTAAAGAGCTCAGACTCATGCGAAGAATCCTTCAACAAAATAAATCAAGGAAGGAAACAGCATGTCCAATACACCGCATACACTTGGCGAAGAATTTCCGGGCAAACTGGATGAAATTCATGCCCTGAAAGCCGCTGATCCGCGCTTTGCCAAAGTGCTTGAGGAATATGACGACGTGAATGATCAGATTCACCGCGCAGAAACAAAGATTGAGCCGACCAGTCAGGACAATGAAACAGCTCTGCGCAAGCGTCGTCTTGCATTGAAAGACGAGATTGAACAGGCACTCAGCCAGCAGGCCTGATATCTCGCATAGCGACTGAAAACACAGTCCTCAGGAGCATTTTCAATCTCAACCATTGAAAATGCTCTTTTTTTGACCGGCCAATTATTTTCTACAATTGATAGCGTGCCCTGTCCGAATCGCTCTACTCTGCTGCAAGTACATAGCGCAGGACGACCTGCGCCGGTGTAACCCACGGGGACGACCCCGCCTGCCAGGGAGTACATCATATGGCCGGACCAATTGAACAATTTCAAATCAAACCACTGGCAGAATTTGGTGAAGTCGGCGGCTTTCAGATCGCTTTTACCAATTCAGCCCTGTTCATGCTGATTGCCACAATCGGCGCCGGTGCCTATCTGTTTTTATCGGCACGCGGCAGAACCCTTATCCCTGACCGCTGGCAATCCTCGTCCGAAATTTTATATGAATTTGTGTCCACGACATTGCGGGATAATACCGGTGAAGAAGGCAGACGTTTCTTTCCGCTGGTTTTTTCCCTCTTCATGTTCATTCTCACGGCCAATCTGCTCGGAATGTTCCCTTATGCCTTCACTGTAACAGCGCATATTATTGTAACATTCGGCCTTGCCATGACTGTCTTCCTGACCGTGACAATCTATGGCTTTGTGCGCAACGGAACCAAATTTTTCCGCCTTTTCATGCCGTCAGGCGTGCCACTTATTCTGGCGCCGATTATTGTACCGATTGAGATTATGTCTTTTCTCTCAAGACCGGTCAGCCATTCGGTTCGTCTCTTCGCCGTTATGCTTGCAGGTCATATTACGCTGAAAGTTTTCGCAGGATTTGTTGTCTCCCTGACCGGCCTTGGCACATTGGGCGTTATCACCGCCATTCTGCCACTGGCAATGACAGTCGGCATCACCGCCCTCGAATTTCTGATGGCAGTGATTCAGGCCTATGTCTTCACCATGCTCACTTGCATGTATCTGAATGATGCATTGCATCCGTCCCATTAAAATATCAGAGACTTTCAGCCGCCACTTACTCCGGCGGCTGAACCGGCTTCACATCTTCCAGTACAAAACGCAGCATATCTTCCACTGCGTATGGCAGCATTGAACCATGGCTTTCACCGGCAAATTGATGGAAGCTTGCTGAAACGCCAGGCAACGCAACCAGCTCCTGATAAATATCCCTGCCATTCGGCCCGCCACGCAATGCCTTCAGCTGCGCTGCACGATCCTTGTCAACGCCCTCACGCATCACTGACTTGCCTGCCGTTTCAATCAGCACTTTGACCGGCTTACCCGTCTCTGTTGCCTGCTCAATGAAACGATCCTTCTCTTTCAGAATTGAGCGGTTATTCCACCAGACAGACGGGTCAGCAGCGCTATAAGTCTGAAAGCTTCCTCTTTCACTGAAAAGCGCATGCAGCGTGAATAAGCCCCCGAGGGAGTGGCCGAACAGGGTCTGATTGTTTTTATCAACGGCATAGCGCCGCTCTATTTCCGGTTTCACTTGCTGTTCAATGAAATTCAGGAATGCGGTATTGCCTCCGGTGCGCGGCAGATCAGCATTATTTCCGCGTGAAGGGATCAGTTCCGCAGGCGTTTCCGGTGTCAGATCATAATATCTGGAGCGCACAATATCTTCGCGCGATTGTGTCGGATAACCGATACCGACAATCAGTGCGCGCAATTGCGGCCTTTTTTTCACCACATCCACGGCCATCGGAAAGGTCGAATTGCCGTCAATCATATAGATGACCGGCATGGGCTTGTCATTTTCCGCAGTTTTTGGCGCAGCAACAAAAATCCGGTAATCAATCCCGTTTGCACGCATATCAAAAACTGAAGTCACCGGATCACCCTGCTCTGCCGCCATCACATTGGCCATTCCATAAAGCTGCATCGCTAAAAAACTGCCAAGAAATGCAATGAGATAAAGTAGCTCAGACATCTTATTCAAAATGCGCATCAGTACCAACATTCATTTATTATCGGGCATTATCTGGTCATGGTAAATTACAGGCCGGATTGAAAATATGACAGTCTGAAATTCATACTGCAGAACATTACAAATTTGTAATTGGTTTGTTCATATTCAGTACACATTTACAGCTAGATATTACTCCCATGCCAATTAAAGGCTCAAGTTAATTTGTGACGGAGTTATAATTACCATGAATACAAAAACTTTAATTCTTGCACTCGTTGCTTCATCTGTACTCGCATCACCTGTTCTTGCACAGGATGCATCGAAAACGAATACTGAAAAAACTGTTGAACAGACCTCCAAAAAGCCTGAGCGTGAGCCGATTGATCTCGCAAAATTCTCCCGCATGGATGAGTTAAAAGCGGCCGACACCGACAAGGACGGCATCCTCTCCCGCGAAGAAATTGAAGCCCATGCTCTCAAAATGATGGTGAAACGCTCGGCAGACCGCATGGAGCGCCGCCTTGATGTGAATGGCGACGGAAAAATCTCGCTTGAAGCCGTTGAGAAAAAGCGCGCAGAACGCTTTGCCGAACTGGATAAAAACAAAGACGGCAAACTGGATCGGAGCGAGTTAAAAGCCGGTAAGCGCCATGGCAAAGACGGACACCATGGCAAACATGGTCAGGATGAACATCCGAAGCCATAAAACCAAAAGCCCGGCTTAATGCCGGGCTTTCTTTTTTCCCGAGCAAAAACCCGTCCCGCTCATCAAAAAGTGAAATTTTTAGTCATTGATTTTCTTTTTATTTTAGTACCAAATTATAGAAACAGGAGAGATATCATGCCTTTTCAAAAGACTGATTATCTTGGAATTTACAAACCTGAACAAATAAAGACACTTCAGACCGCCTATAATGAGGTCTGCGAGATTCTCGGTTATTGCCCGACAACGGACGAGAATAAAGATCAGTTAGCGCGCACCGTCATTCGTATTTATGAAAGCGGAATAAAAGACCCGAAGGAAATCGCCGGATTGATCGCCCGCATTGAAAATCTCCGCTCCTGAACCTGCCTGAAACCTGCTTTGCTTGATCCTAATCAATGCACCACCATTACTTGCGCGATAAAACCTCCCTGTAATCTTTGAAAGAACTGACCGCTTCGGAAATTGCCGCTTGTGCAGAGAACAGCCTGCGAATGCAGCTCACATCTGCCTGCAGCTTTTCACGAAACCGGCCAGAGACAAAGGCACAGAGCTTCTGGTTCATATTAAGAACCACTCTCGGAGGGACAAATGTCGACTAATTTCCATCTGGCATCAATGATCGGCTCAATCGCATTTATTGTTCTGGTCGGCTCAGGATTCATTGTCGTTCTAACAGTGCCTTCTCTGGCACAAAAACCTATTTATCCGATGCTGGCGGTTGTCGGTGCGGCTCTGCTCATCACACCGGTTATCGGGTGGTATGTTGCAACCCGTATACAACGGTAAGTCCCTGTATTCTGCAGGTGAAGCATAAATATCGCATCTGCAGAATATGCATCAAGAATGTGAGAGCATATCAGCAATCACTTGCTAAATTTCCGCTTGCCTGAAATACTTGATTTATCCTGACATTGCTCCTCAGATCTTGCCCTGAGAACCATGTCAGCGGAACCATTTCTTTGTGGTGACGTTGATATGACAGAGCATAAGGGAGGCAATGAAATGTCCACTCGTTTTCAGATTGCCGTTTTACTCAGCCTGATGATTAACGCAGTTCTTTTTGGAATTGGGATGATCATCGTTCTCACAATCCCTGATCTGGCACAAAACGCCAAATATCTTATTCCTCTGGTTATTGGCTGCAGTTTTCTGATTACACCATTTATCGCTTGGTTCATGGCACCGCGCATGCGAAACCGGTACTGGCAGAACAGAAACCACAAAACCGGAAGTTTTTGATAGGTACAGATCAGGGTCTCAAACAATAAGGGTCTTACCATGCGTATGTTTATAATTGCTGTGGCCGCCATTGTTGCACTTTCCGGCTGCACAACGACAGAAAAAGATCTCAGCGTTGGTACAGCGGCAGGCGCAGTCATCGGCGGCATTGCCGGCGGCGGCAGAGGCGCATTGATCGGCGCAGGTGCAGGCGCTCTCGGTGGTCTTCTGGTTCGCAATCTGCGTAACGGTTATTGTGAATACCGTAACAGCCGCGGCCAGATTTATACCGCACGCTGCAAATAACAGCGCAACATAGCGCCGGCCAGAACTGGCCGGCATGCACGACCTGAAAGCGGCCTCTGCAAAGACGGCCGCTTTTATCTTTGCTGCTGCCTCCTGAAAGTGAGGTACACCCGCACAGATATCTGTCTGCCCTGCACTTCACAGCGAATGGTCTGTGCTTTAATTTCAGCACTTCAGAATACGGGAACAGAAGTCCCGCACTATAAAATCAATGAATAACGGCTATCGATGTCATCATTTGCACCCAAAACACCAGGCAGAACCGTTATTGAAATTCTGAAAGTCATGTTCATTACCATGCCCATGACGGCAGTGGTTATGTTTGCCGTGATTGGCACATTGATTTTCATCAATAAATATTATCCGGATTCGACGATTACCTTAGAAGATGTGATGAATTACGTCACCGTCGGCATCACAGTTCTGCTGACAATGCCGCTTATGCAACGCGGTATGCACCGGTATTTTTGGTATGTGCAGAATAATCCAAGCTCAAAAATTCCGCCTTGGGGCACAGCGGTTCCGCCGGTTCCTTATGTAAAAAATCCGGCAAGCATTCATCTGCTTCGCATCGCTCTGTATCTGTTCGCAATCATTTCATTATTGCTGATCTTTGCGCCCTTATCCCATCAGAAAGCCCTGTTTCGCACAACAATGAGCGTTCCGGGCATTCACCGGAATTTCTTTCCGTTCTTACAGATCGTAGCCTATTTTTTGATTTTCGGTTTCTTATTGCTGATCGCTTTTGCATCAACACAATATAAGAAATATCTGGCAACAAGAGCAGTTACAGAGGCGGATATGCTTCGTTATAACCTGAACGAATGCTGGCTCTTCGCCTTCTCCGTCACCTATGTCCTGACAGGATTGCTGTGCTTTATCTTTGGTGCCATGATAATTCGCACACTCACTTAAACAGTTATTTTAAAATCACACCCGCATTTAAAGACAATACACATATTGCATCAGAATATCGCAAGTAGTGATTTAGAATGCATCAGTTTCCAAGATAATCTTTGGCCTGAACCGGTATTACTGCCGATTCCCAAGCAAAATTCATACTGAAAGAGACACCTGCTCTTTATCAGGATCAGGCAGTTAATAAATCTCATTCACAGATCAGAGAGATACACCGATGAAAAGCATTTTAGGTATTGCTCTTATTGTTGCTGCAACAACAATAGCTGGCTGCTCGAAGGAGCCAGCATGCACACCGGAAATAATTGCCAAGAAAGCGCAGGAACTGAATGCTGCCTTACAAGAGTCGATCATGAAAGACCCGACTAAAGTGCAGGAATTGTCGGCAAAAGTTCAGGAACTTGCCACTAAATACAATGGCGCGGATGATTCTCAGGCATGTAAGGCATATGATGACTTACTGTCTGCCATAAAAGGCTAAAATATAACGGGCTCCTTATCCTCTAAGGAGCCCGCTTTCTTGAAATACAGCTATATAGATAAGCCCCGCAGCGTGAGGCATGATCTGAGCTCATATCAGGCCGTTTTGCGTTGACGGGTAGAAAACAGCACCAAAAGCCCTGCTGCAAAACCATAGGCAGCCCATTTATAAGGCAACAGATCAGCGATTTCGCTGCGTATAGCACGAACGGCTACAATACCGGGACGCGTTTCTACGCCCGTTTGGCCATCATTGCGCGCCTGTTCAATTGTCTGCGGTGAAACAACCCACTCTGCATCCGTATATTTATCATAGGCCATAAAACCGAAACCGACGATGAGTGCCACGACGACTGCAGCTATCAGGCGAGTTCGAATATTCATCTGCGATCTTCCATGATTTAAACAATAGTTGTGCAGTAAATTCATCAACAAGAAGTTTTCAAGATATCAGTTCGTCTGAGTTACTTTTGACAATCATTAAGCACCAAAAAAGAATATAATACCGGCATATCCTCGCAGAAAATCCCGCATCTGAATGCGATTATTTTGTTTATAAAAAATATATCAGCTTAAAATTATTGTTTTAATTATAAAACCAACCTAAGCACTCCCGCAGATAAGCGCTTATTATATCCGAGTGCTTACGCGCCCGATAAATAAAGAAAGTTACAATATGATCATACGTCTATCAAAAATCTTTATGGTGATGGCAATTGCCCTATTTGCATCCTTGGTAGCATTTGGCAACATCACAGATTACGGCTCAAACTTTGCATTTGTGCATCACGTATTCCTCATGGATACAATCTTTCCTGATGCAACAATCAAGTACAGAGCCATTGAATCTGAATGGCTTCATCACGTAGGTTATATTGGCATTATAACCCTCGAAACACTGACGGCCATTATCTGCTGGGTTGCCGGTTTCAAACTGCTGGCAGCACGCAATGAACCTGCCAAAGTTTTCAATAAAAGCAAAAACCTTGCAGTTGCAGGTCTCACCCTCGGCTTTCTGACATGGCAGGTCGCCTTTATGTCGGTGGGCGGTGAATGGTTCGGAATGTGGATGTCCAAACAGTGGAATGGCGTACCTGACGCATTCCGCTTCTTCGTGACCATCATTCTGGTTCTGATTTATCTGGTTCAGCCGGATAAAGACGACGAATAAGATTTAAATAACAGCCCTGCCGCAGCCATATGCGGCAGGGCTTTGCTTTGCCTCAACAAAAGCCTGAAGCATTCTACGAAACTCAGCCGAAAGGGACTCTTATCCAGTGCTTCCCCATACGAACTCGTCTGTACAATCTTGAGGAACCAGAGATTGTATTATAGAGCGCAGCCTTAAACGGCCTTTTGACTTCACGTAACATTCGCTGCATGAGTTTTGGCCTGGCGGATTTCACCTGCTTCTGCATCCAGATATCTCTGTCGAGATTAATGGTACTAGGTGATCCGCTTTGCTGACATAATGCAGGAATAACCTGGCAAACGGTCATGTTATTTAACACTCCGCGATCATGTGTAAATAACAAACGATCAATAGGAATGTTCATATCATCAAGAAGAGATAATAACTTCTTCGCTGCCTCTCGCGACATGATATAAGCTGCAGCACCAACATGGGGTGACAACAACCGTCCCAACCGAATGCGAGCATCCGGTAATTCGACAAGATGTTTTATATGAACAAGATGCCCACAGGTATCGAGCTTAACAATGTCGGCACCCTTTGGTATCCAATTCATATCAGTCAGATATCTTTCAACACCATCAGAAAACTGTACGTCATCCTCTAAAACGACACCATATTCATTTTGAGACGCTGCAATAAGCTCAATACATTTTTTATGACTTAGATAACATCCGATTTCACCTGGGGTTAGACTATAAACCCAGTCACGCTCTTCCTGAGACATTAACATCCCATCAACAGCAGCAATCCGTATAAACGACAATCCTATTCTATCAAATGTTTTTTGTATTGCTTGCAGGCGGTCTCCTCGCCTGTCCAGATTGATAAGATATACCTCCATCACGCTCCACTACAAACAGAGATAAAAAAATGAAAACTTGATAAGTAAAACTGAAACAGTCTTACGAATTAATAATCTCATATATTGGTGTATTGGGTATTATTTCCTTACCCTTCAGACCAGAGTTATAAAGATGTAAGCCCACTGTCCTTGACGTAACCAGATCACTAACAGTTAAGCCCTCCTCGAAAAGCATATTAGATACAGCTCCATACATTGGCGAAAAAGCATCAATTGCATAGGCATATGACTCTAACTGCAGCTTTTTAACATGATATGTCAAAAGCTGAGGCCCAATAACTCCCCATTCCTGCTCTGAAACGTGCTTGCCACGTCCAATAATTTTTTTAAAACTCCGAGACAATTGCTTTTTTTTAGGCAGCCATGGTGGAATAAAATACGGGTCCTCAGATGCCTCCAATAAAGAATTCAATAAATTACTATTATAAGGAACCTTTAAAATTGCAGGGTTTAATAACGTATTGCTCTCCCATGAGAGAACATAATCAGCATCAGGAAATGGCTTGAGACAATATACATCGCAATCGACATACAGACCTAACCCCTCCCTCTGAATTCGGTACCTATACATATCCGAAGCAATGGCCAGACTTCCGGTTGTCTTATGGGCGAAGATCTCTTTCTCATCCATCAATTTGCTTGCATCAAACAGCCGAACACCATCCGGAGTATCTTCAGGTTTGCCGTATGCGTGTAAAACAACATCATGCCCATGGCGTATCAAAGAGCGCAAACAGGCGGCATGAACTAAACCAAGCTTTTTGCCGATCCAAACCGTATTTACTGTAGTCATATAACATCACCATAGCCGTAAAATATTCCGCTAAATAATCACATCACCGTATAAAGCAAGCATTTGCATTCGGTTCAGCAGATTTAGGAACTATGTCTTCATATTATAAACAGGGATAAACAGGGCGCGTTCACCTTTTGCACGAAGGAATGGATTGAAAGAATCATGAATATTCAATGAGCATTTCAAGTCAAAATGCGACATGCCTGTCCGCCAATTATTTTACAGACAGCGATATTCCGGAAAAGTTCAGGAAAGCTGGCGCGTAATGAAAAACACTGTTTTCAACTTATTGTGAGTTAAGAAAAATGCTGCAGTCATTGAAAATAGCGCTGTAATAAACATGTTACAAATATCACAAAAATCAACGATAACCACCTCGAATAATATCAATACAAACAATTGATTTTATTTAGTAATTTTACAATTATTCATATTCACGACACTAATTTTAAGATAAGCCGCCTCTTTAAAAGGCCTCATCCGATCAGACCCTTTTTCCACGCTAATCTCACAACAATTTTACCACTCACTAAATTGTGACCAAAAAGATACAGGGTCATTTCCATCTCATATTTCAGTAATTTTTCATATTTCCATACCCTCCCGCCTTCCATATCAACCGAAGCGCAAGATGTTTCCGAATCTCAAAATTGGAAAGTCTCAACAATCAATCGCTTACGCGGGAGAATACACAATGACCATTAAGAGCCTTCTTCTCGGCTCCGCTGCAGCACTCGTTGCAGCAACCGGCGCTCAGGCTGCCGACGCCATCGTTGCACCAGAACCAGAAGCAGTAGAATATGTGCGCGTTTGCGACGCTTACGGCGCTGGCTACTTCTACATTCCAGGCACAGAAACCTGCCTGCGTCTTTCCGGTTATGTTCGCGCTGACTTTAAAGCTGGCGACGATGTGTATTCCGGCCGTGACCGCAAAACATGGTCAACCAACACCCGCTTCACACTGCGCACACACACAGCTTCGGAAACCGAACTCGGTACACTGAAGACCTTCACCGAAAACCGTTTCAACTTCGGTGACGGCGCACAGGGCAGCCACACTCTGAAGCACGCTTACATCGAACTGGGCGGTCTGCGCATCGGTAAAACCGATTCAGCATTCCACACCCTCACCGGCTACCTCGGCGACGTAATCAACGATGACGTTGTATCGCCAGGTGCATATAACACAAACATCATCAGCTACACCTTCAAAGGCGGCAACGGCTTCTCGGCAGTTATCTCCGCTGAACAGGGCGAACAGGTTACAGCATTCACCGATGGCGTTAAAACCTACAACGGCGTAATCGACGACTACATGCCACACGTTGTTGGTGGTCTGAAGTTCGAACAGGCTTGGGGTTCGATCGCTGGTGTTGCAGCTTACGACTCTGAAATCGAAGAGTGGGCTGGTAAAGTTCGCCTCGACGTAAACGTAACTGACGTATTCTCCGTATGGGTACAGGGCGGTTACGCTTCTTACGAAGAAGCTGTTGGCATGTACGGCAACTGGGGCGGCGATTGGGCTGTCTGGGGTGGTCTGAAGTACAAGGCAACCGACAAAGCTACTTTCAACCTGCAGGCTGCTTACGAAGATTTCGGCAAACAGGCTTA
>NZ_ANNO01000039.1:0-10131 GCF_000409565.1 Pseudochrobactrum sp. AO18b | reverse complement strand
GCATTTGCATGAAATACAAATGCCGCTCCGGTTATTTTCTGCAATAAAAGCGCTTAGAGCATAATTTTAAAGCTCTAATCGCGAATACCTTCAAAGAATTCTTTCATCCGCGAGAAAAAGCCGGTCGATTGCGGGCTGTTTTCCTTTGACGAAATCTGCTCAAACTCTTCGAGCAATTCACGCTGACGCTTGCTTAAGTTCTGCGGTGTTTCAATCGCAATCTGGATATAGAGATCGCCCGTTGTCTGCTGGCGCAGTACCGGCATGCCCTTACCCTTGAGGCGGAACTGTTTGCCGTTCTGGGTACCTTCCGGCACTTTCACACGGGTCTGCGTACCATCAAGCGTTGCCACTTCAAACTGACCGCCCAGAGCGGCTGTCGCCATCGAGATCGGTACTTTGCAATAAAGGTCAGATCCGTCGCGCTGGAAGAATTCATGCGGCTTGATCGACAGGAAAATATAAAGATCGCCGCTCGGTCCGCCGCGTGTACCGGCTTCACCTTCACCGGTCAGGCGAATGCGTGTGCCGTCTTCAATCCCTGCCGGAATATTGACCGACAGATTGCGTTCCTGACTGATACGTCCCGCGCCGTCACATTTCGGGCACGGATCTTTAATCATCTGGCCGCGGCCGTTACAGGTGTGACAGGTACGCTCCACAGAGAAGAAGCCCTGCGCCACGCGCACACGACCGGCGCCGCCGCAAGTTGTACAGGTAACCGGCTGTGTGCCTTTCTTGGCACCCGTGCCCGTGCACTCCTCACAGGAAATAGAACCCGGAACACTGATCTGTGCCGTTTTACCGGCATAGGCTTCTTCGAGTGTTACTTCCATATTATAGCGCAGATCGGCACCGCGCTCACGGCCGCCGGAGCGACGGTTGCGACCGCCACCCATAACATCGCCGAAAATATCCTCGAAAATATCAGCAAAGCCACCGGCACCAAAACCGCCGCCGCCGAAACCGCCAAATCCGCCGGCACCGCCGCCGCCATTTTCAAAGGCAGCATGACCGAAACGGTCATAGGCCGCACGTTTTTGCGGGTCTTTCAGCACGTCATAGGCTTCGCCCAGCTCAAGAAATTTGCGCTCTGCTTCCGCATCATTCGGATTGCGATCCGGATGATATTGCATTGCCAGTTTGCGATAAGCGGTCTTGATAACCTTATCATCCGCAGTTCTGACAACGCCGAGCGTTTCGTAGTAATCCACTTTCATAAACCATTCGTCCCGATGGCTGTTGTCTGATGATGCCGCCCCGATCAGAACATTTTCAGACAGTCATTGAAGGTTGTCGCAGCCCTAGAGCGTGTCGCGTTTAATCGTATCCACGGCTCTCGCTCTAACGGTTTGTTTTACGCATGTCTTAAACCCAAAACCGGTACCCACTTTTGGGAGACATGCTCTAGTTTTTAACAAACCAATATCCGGCGCTGACCTGTTCATCCCGTCCGGTTTATGTGGTGACACCGCAAACCGATGTCCAGAGACGGGTAAATTCATGTGCCCGGAATTTTGCATTTTGCCGTAAAAGACATGCAAAACCGCAGGCAACTGAATGGACAAAAGCCCGGCACTAAGCCGGGCTTTGCCTTTCAACCTGATAAATCAGGATTTCTTTTTGTCTTCGTCGATTTCTTCGAAATCGGCGTCAACAACATCGTCCTTATCAGCGCGGGCATCAGCAGCGTCTTCGCCACCTTCTTCAGCCTGTGCTGATTCATACATAGCCTGACCAAGCTTCATGGAAGCTTCAGCAAGGGTCTGTGTTTTCGCTTTGATGTCTTCCGCATCATCGCCTTCAACAGCGGTTTTCAGTGCAGCAAGAGCTGTTTCGATCGCAGCCTTGTCATCACCGGAAACTTTATCGCCATAGTCTTTCAGCGACTTCTCGGTCGAGTGGATCAGAGCTTCAGCCTGGTTCTTGGCTTCCACAGCTTCACGGCGTGCCTTATCGGCATCCGCATTGGCTTCCGCATCTTTGATCATCTTCTCAATATCAGCATCGGACAGACCGCCGGATGCCTGAATACGGATCTGATGTTCTTTACCGGTGCCTTTATCTTTCGCGGTCACGTTCACGATACCGTTCGCGTCGATGTCAAAAGTCACTTCAATCTGCGGTACGCCGCGTGGTGCAGGCGGAATGCCCACCAGATCAAACTGGCCGAGCATCTTGTTGTCTGCAGCCATTTCACGCTCGCCCTGCGAAACGCGGATCGTCACAGCCGACTGATTGTCTTCAGCGGTCGAGAAGGTCTGCGATTTCTTGGTCGGAATGGTTGTGTTGCGGTCGATCAGACGGGTGAACACACCACCAAGTGTTTCAATACCGAGTGACAGCGGTGTTACGTCGAGCAGCAGAACGTCTTTAACGTCACCCTGCAGAACACCGGCCTGAATAGCAGCACCCATCGCAACCACTTCATCAGGGTTCACACCCTTATGCGGTTCCTTGCCGAAGAAAGCTTTAACAACTTCCTGAATTTTCGGCATACGGGTCATACCACCGACCAGCACAACTTCACTGATTTCACCGGCTTTAAGGCCAGCGTCGCGCAGTGCAGCTTTACATGGTTCAATGGTGCGCTGAACCAGATCATCCACCAGGCTTTCAAACTTCGCACGCGACAGTTTGATGGCAAGGTGCTTAGGACCGGTTGCATCAGCGGTGATGAACGGCAGGTTGATTTCAGTCTGCTGAGCAGAAGACAGTTCGATCTTCGCTTTTTCAGCGGCTTCCTTGAGGCGCTGCAGAGCCAGCTTGTCGTTCTTCAGATCAATGCCCTGCTCTTTTTTGAATTCTGCTGCCAGATATTCAACCAGACGCATGTCAAAGTCTTCACCGCCGAGGAAAGTGTCACCATTGGTGGACTTAACTTCGAACACGCCGTCGCCGATTTCGAGGATGGACACGTCGAATGTACCACCACCAAGGTCGTAAACAGCAATGGTTTTTGCTTCGCTCTTATCAAGACCATAGGCCAGAGCCGCAGCGGTTGGTTCGTTGATGATACGCAGAACTTCCAGACCGGCAATCTTACCGGCATCTTTGGTTGCCTGACGCTGAGCATCGTTGAAGTAAGCAGGAACTGTAATAACAGCCTGTGTTACATTTTCACCGAGATAGGATTCAGCGGTTTCCTTCATCTTCTGAAGGATCATCGCGGATACCTGCGAAGGCGAATATTTCTTGCCATGGGTTTCTACCCATGCATCGCCATTGTCGCCCTTAACGATCTTGTACGGTACGAGATCTTTGTCTTTGGTGACCATCGGATCATCAAAGCGGCGGCCGATCAGGCGCTTAACAGCAAACAGTGTGCCTTCCGGATTGGTAACAGCCTGACGTTTCGCAGGCTGGCCAGCGAGACGTTCGTCACCATCGGTAAAAGCAATAATCGAAGGCGTTGTACGTGCACCTTCAGCATTCTCAATGACCTTCGCAGTCTTACCGTCCATAACGGCGACGCAGGAGTTGGTCGTTCCCAGATCGATACCAATTACTTTAGCCATATTTATTCTTCTCCATTCAGCGAACTGCCGGGACCTCTGCCGAGCATTCCATGTGGCAGCCCCTATCGGGTTTTTGACAAAACGAACCGGCTTTTAAACGCCTGATCGCCACGAGTCGAGGGGTATATAAGAAGGGGGGATTTTCACTGCAAGCCACAAGCCCGCGGTTGCGACAAAAATCCCGCATTTTGATGCGTTTTTTATCTGTTTTGAGCGATTTTGACGGTTTTTTCAGAATTTAAAAAATTATTACAGCACGAAGCATGCCGCACATCTTATCCAAAAACCGGTTTCCGCTTTTTAGGATGCGCTTTATGTCACTGCTTTTCGGCTGCTGCATAAATCCTGTCAATAACATGTTGGTTGGCTTTTGAGTTTTCAAGACTGAAAAGCACTTCTTTCTCTCCGCGGGCAAAGCGCACAAAAGCATCTGCCTGCAGGCTATATTGGTTGATATTGGAAAAAGTCCATTCCTGTGAAGCAGTGTGTGAACTGTCATGCCATGTGACCCGTGCATGATCGTATTTTCCGGCGTTAAACGGTGCATGAACCGTAATCATCCCCTGATCGCCATGGAAAACCATCTGCTGACGCCCAGATAGCTGCGTCGCCACATAAAAACTCAGATCAAAATCCGCGAAACGCGCCAGCACAGTTGCATAACGGTCGGTGCCGAAATCCGGATCGCGTTCAATACGGGCAAAAATCTCCTGCGGTTCCTGCCCTGTCACCATACGCGTCACTACAGTCGGATAGACCCCGATATCCGGCAAGGCACCGCCGCCAAGTGCAACCTGATTGCGCATATTCGCCGGATCATTATTAAAATATGTGAAGCAGCCCTGCACCATGCGCAAACGGCCGATCTGGCCGGAGGCAATCAGTTCACGCACCTTTGCCCATTGCGGATGATAATAGACCATGAAAGCTTCGGAGATCACCACCTGATGGCGATCACGCGCAGCGATCAGACGGTCAATCTCCTCCGCCTTCAAAGCGATTGGCTTTTCACAGAGCACATGTTTGCCCGCCTCTGCCGCTTTCAACGACCACTCAATATGCTGCGATGTCGGCAGCGGAATATAAACGCCGTCAATCTGATCGCTTGCCAGCAAGTCTTCATAGGAGCCGAAGCTCAAAGGTGCGTTGAACCGGTCGGCCACATCACGGGCGCGCGCTGCATCACGGCTGGCAATGCCCTGAATCACACCGGTTTCGGATGCCGCGATTGCAGGAAGTACCTGCGTGATACCAATATTGGCGGTCGATAAAATACCCCAGCGGAACATAAGGATACCTTTCCGTTATGAATTGAGTGCGGTCATTTCAGGCCACGGAACAACCGTCACTTCCGGCCAGTTCTTCTGTGCCCGCAGACCTTTGATATGATGTGTTTCACGATTATCAGCCACCGGATTGGGTGTCATCCGAAGCGAGAAAATATCATCCAGACCGAAAGGCGCATAGAGTTTCAAGCTGCCATCCGGTTCAAGTCTTATGCCGACCGCATGGGTTTTCGAAGCAAAGCGGTCAATGCTGTTTTCACTGGAGCGCAAAGGCGGACAAACCAGTCCGAAATGCTTTTCATACCACAAATGCACCCGCGCCTGATTACGGATTTCCACCGGCAAAGGCACACCGACAAATACCTCGTCACCCGTCTTGATGATCCGGTCTTCTGCCTCGTAGGATATATCGGAAGCATCATAATAAAACAGGTCAATATCTTTGATGCCATGGGTTTCCGGTCTGCCGGTCAGCACATTCCACACCAGATTATAGAGCGCGCCGGATACAATATACCAATCCGGCAGGTTCAGTTGCTGTGCGCGGCACAGCACATCCTTCAGAAGCGGGCTGTTTCGGATAATATCCAGAAAAATATCTTGCTGCTCCTGTGCGGGCAGTCCGGAAAAACGCAAATGGGACATAGGATTTCCGACGGTTATAATTTGAAAAAATCAATAAAAGCACGAAGCGCCGGCCGCATGTTACGCCGGTTCGGATAATAAATATACATACCCGGAAATTGCTGTGTCCAGTCCGGCAAAACCTCTGTCAGCGTACCTTTCTGTATATAGTCTGCCACATAGGGTTCCAGCAGCGAGACCAGCCCTGCACCATCCAGTGCCGCCTGCAACAACAGGTGATTATCATCCAGTATCAGCGGGCCATTGAGTTTAACATCCAGCCGGTGCCCCTGTTTTTCAAACTCCCAGTGATAAAGACTGCCGGAAGAAAACCGCTTGAGAATACAGCGATGTGTCATCAGATCCTGCGGATGCTGCGGTATGCCATGACGCTCAAGATAGGCCGGAGAACCGACCACCGGACTTCGCAAGGCTTGGCCGAGCGGTACAGCAATCATATCTTTCTCAAGACTTTCTCCCAAGCGGATACCGGCATCAAAACCGGCAGCGACAATATCCACAAACTGATCTTCAATGTGGATATCCAGCACCACATCCGGAAAGGCCTCACCGAATGCCTGAAATTTCGGTGCCAGAAACAGATGGGCGGCAGAGCGCGGCGTGCTGATCCGCACCGTTCCGGCAGGTCTGGCACGCATATCCTGTACGGCCAGCAATGCGGCATTGATACCACCCAGCGCCGGTGCAAGCTCCGCCAGCAAGCGCTGTCCTGCCTCTGTCAGATGCACGGAACGGGTGGTGCGTGAAAGCAGCGTAATGCCAAGATCAGCCTCAAGCTGGGCAACAGCCTGACTGACGGCTGAGGGTGCAATAGCCAGTTCTTTTGCCGCCGCACGAAAACTGCCATGATCGGCAACTGTGGCGAAAACCGCCAATTGGGAGAGCTGAGAGCGTTTCATTGATCTGTTTTACCGAACAGGGCGTAAAAATAAAACCGGATTATCGAACAATCAAAACAGACATATGTTTTCGTCACCGGATGAAATAAGGAAAATCACCATGAAAATGCGCAAACTCGGCTCTGAACTGACAGTCTCCGCACTTGGTCTTGGCTGCATGGGCATGAGCCATGCCTATGGCGGGCAAGATGAGGCAGAAGCCATCCGCACTCTGCATCATGCGGTGGACAGCGGCGTGACATTCTTTGACACGGCAGAAGTCTACGGGCCTTTTGAAAATGAAAAACTGGTTGGCAAGGCACTGAAACCGCATCGCGATAAAGTGACTATTGCCACGAAATTCGGCTTTAAAATTGAAGGCGGCACATCAAATGGTGTGAACAGCCATCCCGATCATATCCGCGCTGTGGCAGAAGCCTCCTTACAACGCCTTGGTATTGAGGTGATTGATCTGTTCTACCAGCACCGTGTTGATCCGGCTGTGCCGATTGAAGATGTGGTCGGTACATTGAAAGACCTGATTGCTGAGGGAAAAATCCGCACCATAGGCCTGTCTGAAGCGGGGCCTGAAACTCTGCGACGCGCCCATGCCGTACATCCTATCGCGGCGCTGCAAAGCGAATATTCGCTCTGGGTGCGCGATCCGGAAAGCACAGTGCTACCGGTCTGCCGTGAGCTGGGCATCGGCTTTGTGCCTTACAGCCCGCTTGGCCGCGGCATGCTGGCAGGCAGTGTCCGCACACAAGCTGATCTGGCAGAGAATGATTTCCGCAAAACCCTGCCGCGCTTCCAGCCGGAAAATCTCGCTGCCAATAATGCACAGATTGATCTGATCGAACAGATTGCAGCCGGTAAACAAATCACACCGGCGCAGCTCGCACTGGCATGGGTGCTCAATCAGGCAGAGTTTATTGTGCCTATCCCCGGCACCCGCAAAACCAGCCGTCTCGATGAGAATATCAAAGCTGCAGAGATTAGCCTCTCGGCTGAGGAGTTAAAACAGATCGGCGCTATCATCACGCCCGATCAGGTATCAGGCAAACGCTACACGGATGCTTCGCTGGCCATGACGGGTCTTTAAACAAAATGACGCTGTTTCAACGGATAAAACAGCGTCACTCAATCACACCCCCATCACAGACGGCGCAATGAACGGGGTGCCAGTGTCAGCAATGCTGCCAGTGCCATGCCAAAACCAACCCAGAGCGGGGCATGCAGGCCGGAGCCGTTTTCCAGCGCCAAACCGCCTGCCCAGGGGCCAAAGCTCAGGCCGATATTAATCACCGAGGCATGCATGGCATTAACCAGTGCACCGGGATGGGCAATGCGCATGATACGGGCAACCAGCGGAGGATTAAGCGCAATCCCCGTCAGGCCGATCAGAACAACAGAAAGCAGTGCCGCCGGTTTTGATTCTGCGAAACACGCAAAAATCAGCATTGCAACAACCATGACCGCGATACCGCCAATCAGAAGCGGCATCGTATAGCGATCAGCAAAACGACCGTTCAGAAAGTTACCCGCAATATTGGCAATTCCATAGAGGGCAAGCAGAAACGGCATGAGATGAACCGGAAACTGTGCCAGATCAGTCATAATCGGAGAGAAATAGCTATAAAAAGCAAAGGACGAGCCGATTGCCAATGCGCTGGTGGCATAAGCTGCCCAGAGAGCAGGGTTACGCATATCCTGAAGCTCAGTCTGCAATGTTGCCGAGTGACCCGCAGGGCTTTTCTCAATTTTCAGCGCAACAGTCAAAGCGCAGAATAATATCACCAGCACAATCAGCCAGAAGCTGACGCGCCAGCCAAACAGGCTGTCTATCCATGTTGCCAGTGGCACGCCCAATGCTGTCGCCAGCATCAGCCCTGCAAACACCAGCGACACGGCACGCCCCCGCATATTGGCAGCAACCAGACGCGCAGTGATTGCCAGCATCAGGCCAAATCCTGCCGCAGCTGCAATACCGGTGAGCACACGGGCAATCATCATCACCTCAAAACTTGAGGTCGAGGCTGCAACGCTTTGAGCAATGGCATAGAAGATCAGGAGACCAAGCAATCCGTTTTTATGTTCAACACGCAAAGCCAGAAACAGCAGCGTCACCACCGGCCCGCCAAACACCATACCCAAGGCATAGAGGGAAATCAGATTGCCGATATCGGCAATAGACCGGCCAAAGGCCTGCTGCAGCGACGGCAACAGACCGGAAATCATCAGCTCGGATGTTGTTAAAGCAAAAACACCCAGCGATAAGCAATAAACAACCAGCGGAATTGCTGGTTTATGCGCTTCAGAACGCGTAATCGTGTTAACAGCAATATTAGTCATTCGCTCCGCGGGCAGCGCGGAATCGCAAATATCAGTCATCGTGAATCTCATTATGTAGTGATGATTACATAATTCATAGCAACTTGAATGCTGCGGTCAAGTGAATTATATAAGACATACTAAAGAAAGGTATGAAATGGCTTTACGCGGCAGACCGCGCAGCTTTGATCGCGAAGATGCGCTGGACAGAGTTATGAAAGTTTTCTGGGAAAAAGGCTATGAATGCGCCCAGATTAACGACTTTACTGCGGCTATTGGCATTACCCCGCCGAGTTTTTATGCCGCTTTTGGCTCCAAGGAGCAGGCCTTCCGTGAGGCGGTGGATCATTACACTGCAACAATCGGCGGAGCACCTCTGGTTGCGCTGGATAAAGCGGAGACGATTCAGCAGGGCATCCGCGCCATGCTGGAAACCCATGCGGATAAAACCTATGCTTGTTCTGCAGGCGGCTGCATGGTCAGCGTCAGCAGCATCCAGTGCAAACCGGAAAACAAACAGGTCAAAGAATTTCTCAAAACCATTCGTCAAACGGCTTTTGAGCGGATTTTCGCCCGCTGTGAACGCGCGCTGAAAGACGGCGACCTGCCGCAAGGCACAGACCTGACGCAGATGGCAGAATTCTACCATGCCATGTTGCAGAGCCTGTCCTATGAGGCCCGTGACGGCGGCAGCCGTGAGTCTGTGCAAAGCATTATTGAAATGGCTATGCGCGCCATGCCGGAGCGTGTAACAGTACCGGCCTGACAAACGGGACATCAGAAGAAATGATGAAAACCTATAGTGGCGGCTGTCTGTGTGGCTCCATCCGTTTTGAAGCGCAAAGTGATCCCTTAAAGCTCAAGCCCCATGGTTGCTGCTGCAAGAATTGCCAGCAACATACCGGTTCGCTCACAGCCGTCTGGGTGGAGTTTGCGGCTCAGGCCGTGCGCTGGACAGGGGAAGGCGGGGAACCTACCACATATCGCTCCTCCCATTATTCCAAACGCGCGTTTTGTCCGTCCTGCGGCAGCTCTGTCGGAGCGATTGATGATGAGCCGGTTGTAGCGCTGCTGCTCGGCTGTTTCGACGATAATAATCAGCCGGAATTCGCACCGGAATATACGTCCTTTGAAGATATGAAGCCCGACTGGTGGCATCCGGAACGCCGATAGAACCACAATGACCAGCCAGACAATCGCCTCCGTCCTCATCCATGTCAGTGATGTTGCTCAAGCCTTGCAATGGTATCAGCGGGCTTTTCCGCAAGCTATTGCTCAGCGGCTGGAAGAATTTGATTTCGACTATCTCAAAATCGGCTCTGTTGACCTTGAAATTGTGCCTGCTGATGAAAAAGTCGCCTCAGGTGCTGCCGGTTCTGTCGTCTATTGGCAGGTGGATGATTTCGATCAGGCTGTCGCGCATATGTTGTCAGTCGGCGGCACTCTTTATCGCGGCCCGTTAAATATTCAGGA
>NZ_ANNO01000038.1:0-12924 GCF_000409565.1 Pseudochrobactrum sp. AO18b | reverse complement strand
GGTGTTTTTTTTTTTCTATATTAGCTAAATCAGCCGCGTAATGTGCCGCCGGTCTGTTTGGTAACAGCTTCGACGATCCGCTTGGCTACGCCTTCCAGATCTTCATCGGTCAGTGTGCGGTCAAGCGGCTGCAAGACGACTTCCACAGCCACAGACTTCTTGCCTTCACCCAGCGATGCGCCGGTGAAAATGTCAAACACCTGTGCACCGGCAATCAGCTTCTTCTCGGCGGAATTCACTGCACGGACAATCGCTGCTGCATCAACAGTGCTGTCGACAACAAAAGCAAAGTCACGCTTCACGCTCTGGAACTGCGACAGTGTCAGAGCAGGTTTGGTAGCACCGGATTTTTGTTTTGGCTCAGGGATCGCATCGATAAACACTTCAAAGCCGCACAGAGCGCCCGAAACATCAAGCAGTTCCAGTGCATCCGGATGGAACTCACCGAAGTAACCGAGCACCACTTTAGGGCCGAGCTTCAGCGTGCCGGAACGACCCGGATGATACCATGACGGACCACCGGCTTCGATCTGAATACGGTCAACCGGCGCACCGCAGGCTTCAAGAACCGCCAGTGCATCCGCTTTGGCATCAAACACGCCAACATTTTGCGCATTGCCGGACCAGAAGCGGCCTGCACCTTCAACACCGGCTGTACCGCGACGGATACCGCCAGCCACACGGCGCTGGTCTTCCGGCTTGTCGCCTTCATAGGTACCCGACACTTCGAACAGCGCCAGATCAGAAAAACCGCGATCCGCATTACGCTGGGCTGCGGACAACAGACCCGGCAGCAGCGAAGGGCGCATATCCGACATATCGGATGCAATCGGATTTGCCAGCTTCAGTTCCGGTTTACCGCCGCCGAAAGCTTTGGCCTGTGCTTCCGAAATGAAGGAATAGGTCACCGCTTCCATCATGCCGCGTGTTGCCAGAATACGCTTGGCAAGGCGGGTACGGATCTGCAAAGTGGTCAGGATTTTTGTGTTTACACTGCCCATATTCGGCAGCGGCTGCGGTTCAATCTGATTGATGCCGTGAATACGCATCACTTCTTCAACCAGATCAGCCTTGCCTTCCACATCGCCGCGCCATGACGGTACTTTGACCTGCAAAACAGCCTTGCCGTCACCTTCAACCGCGAAGCCGAGGCGTGCCAGAATATCCGCAGATTCCTGATAGGAAACTTCAATACCTGTCAGGCGTTTGACTTCCGATACCGGAAATTCAATCGCGCGCGGGCTGTATGACGTATAGCCGACAGTCTCTGTTTCCGTTGGCTCACCGCCGCAGAAGTCCAGCACCAGTTTTGTTGCCAGTTCAACACCGGATTCCATCATTTCTGGATCAACACCACGTTCAAAACGATAACGTGCATCGGTGATGATACCCAGCTCACGACCGGTACGCGCAATCATACGCGCATCCCAGAGCGCGGATTCAATCAGCACATCCGTGGTGTTTTCATCGCAGCCGGAATGTTCACCGCCCATGATACCCGCAATGGATTCCACGCCTTTTTCATCAGCAATCACATAATGATTTGCAGACAGCTTATATTCGCGCTGATCGAGTGCCAGTACGGTTTCACCTTCTTTGGCAGCGCGAACAGTCAAGTTGCCCTGCACTTTGGCAGCATCAAACACATGCAGCGGGCGGCCATAATCGAAGGTCACATAATTGGTGATATCCACCAGTGCATTGATCGGGCGCAGACCGATTGCTGTGAGGCGCTGCTGCAACCATTTCGGGCTCGGGCCGTTTCTAACACCCTTTACCAGACGCAGCGAGAAACCGTTACAGAACGGCTTGTCAGCATCCTGATCGAGAATAACTTTAACCGGTGTAGCGCCTGCACCTTTAACCGGTGCAATCACATCACCTTTCAGCTTGCCGAGACCGGCTGCTGCCAGATCACGGGCAATACCATGCACACCGGTGCAATCCGCACGGTTTGGTGTGAGGCCGATTTCGATGACCGGATCATCAATGCCCATATAGGTCGCAAAACTCATGCCTACCGGCGCGTCTTCCGGCAGATCGATAATGCCGTTATGCTCATCAGACAGTTCCAGCTCGCGCTCGGAACACATCATGCCGAAGCTCTCAACACCGCGGATTTTGCCGACAGACAAAGTAACATCGAGACCCGGCACATAGTCACCAGGCTTACCAAGGACGCCCACCAGACCGGCGCGGGCATTCGGTGCACCGCACACGACCTGTACCGGCTGCCCTTCGCCGGTATCAACAGTGAGGACGCGCAGCTTATCCGCATCCGGATGCTGAACAGCTGTCAGCACTTTGGCAATTTTAAATGTTTTGAAGGCCGCACGGTCATCAACCCCGTCCACTTCCAGACCAATATCTGTCAGCTTTTCGAGAATTTCTTCCAGCGTGGCGTCGGTTTCAAGGTGATCCTTGAGCCAGGAAAGCGTGAATTTCATCTGTTTATACCTTCCTGTATTTACGCGCTCAGACCGCCGAACAATGTCGGCAGATCAAGCGGGCGGAAACCATAGTGATTGAGCCAGCGCACATCCGCATCAAAGAAAGCGCGCAGATCAGGCATTCCGTATTTCAGCATCGCGATACGGTCGATCCCCATGCCCCATGCAAAGCCCTGATAGACATCAGGATCATAGCCCGCATTGCGCAGTACATTCGGATGCACCATGCCGCAGCCGAGAATTTCCAGCCAGTCATTGCCTTCGCCGAATTTCACATTGCCACCGGAGCGATCGCACTGAATGTCAACTTCCATCGACGGCTCAGTGAAAGGGAAGAAGCTCGGACGCAGACGCATCTTGACCGAAGGCACTTCAAAGAACGCCTTGCAGAACTCTTCCAGCACCCATTTGATATTGGCAACATTCGAGGATTTATCGACAACCAGACCTTCCACCTGATGGAACATCGGTGAGTGGGTGGCATCGGAATCCATACGATAGGTCTTGCCCGGAATAACGATACGGATCGGCTCATCGCGACCTTGGCTTTCACGCAGTTTCGCAAAGCGCTCCATCGTATGTACCTGTACCGGCGAAGTATGGGTGCGCAGCAGCTTGCGCTCACCATTTTCATCCGGCTGGAAGAAGAATGTATCGTGCATTTCACGCGCCGGATGACCTTCAGGGAAGTTCAGCGCCGTGAAATTGTAATAGTCGGTTTCAATGTCCGAACCTTCGGCAATAGAGAAACCCATATCGGCAAAAATTGCCGTAATCTCATCAATCACCTGAGAAATCGGGTGAATACGACCGCGCGATGCAGCGGAAGGGCGCACCGGCAAGGTCACATCGACCTTCTCGCGCTCCAGCTTCTCGGCAATTGCAATTTTACGCAGCTCGGCTTTACGTGACGTCAACGCATCCGTAACACGGTTTTTCAGACCATTAATGGCCGGCCCCTGTGTCTGGCGCTCTTCAGCGCTCATTGCGCCCAGCGATTTCAGCTTTTCAGAAACCGAACCTTTTTTGCCGAGAACGGCAACACGCACGGCCTCAATCGCCTGTTCATCACCGGCAGCGGCAATCTCTGCCAAAATGCCCTGTTCGAGTTGTTCAAGATCGCTCATTATTCAGATCCTTGATAATTGTGCCGTGCAACAACATCTGTTTTTCTCGCATGAAACAATGCGTAAGCCGCTTCTGCTCCATCCGGTATCGTTTTTATTTCAAACGAAAAACCCGCGCCAGTACCACCAGCGCGGGTTCTCCAAATACAATTTCAAAAGCTTTGGAAGAGCGGCTGGCTTAGTTGACAGCGGACTCAAAAGCGTTTGGAGTTGTGTCTTTCAGATATTCAAGCGCTTTCTTTGCGGATGCAACGAGCGCGCCGAATGCTGCTGGCTCATGAATAGCCAGATCCGACAGAACCTTACGGTCTACTTCGATGTTCGCTTTAGCAAGACCATCGATGAAACGGCCATAGGTCAGGCCATGCATGCGAACAGCAGCATTGATACGCTGAATCCACAGAGCGCGGAAAGTGCGCTTGCGGTTCTTGCGATCGCGGTATGCATACTGTTTCGAACGATCGACAGCAGCTTTAGCAGTGCGGATCGTATTTTTACGACGACCGCGGAAACCTTCAGCCTGCTTCAGGACTTTTTTGTGCTTTGCGTGAGCTGTCACGCCGCGTTTAACACGTGCCATAGTATGATATCCTTAAACTAATGCTTACAGGCCGTTCGGCAGGTAATTCTTGACAACAACTTTGGCATCGGCCTCGGAGAGAACCATGGTGCCGCGTGCATCGCGAATGAACTTGTTTGAACGCTTGATCATACCGTGACGCTTGCCAGCTGCAGCAGCCATCACTTTACCAGTACCGGTGATTTTGAACCGTTTCTTGGCAGCAGATTTGGTCTTCATCTTGGGCATTTTGCTACTCCTTAATTTTAGTCCCTGTCGTATCTGCGATACTCCACGCCTCTTGTTTAAATCCCCCTCGTGCACTGCACTCCGGGGCTTATTTTCAAGACGTTTTGTCTGCATAAGACAAAGACTCGATTGTACTTTCAGGCCGACCAAAGCCCGAAAAGCATACAAAACCGCCACGGCATGCCCTGCCGGTCGGTTTGAACAGCGCTTCAATACGCATAAATACAGTAAAAAGCAACTCTAAAGAGTCTAAATAAAAAGCCGCCCGTAGGCGGCTATTTCATTTTACAAAACAGAAACTGTTATGCTTATCCGCGCGGTGCGAGAACCATCATCATCTGACGGCCTTCAAGCTTTGGCTCTGCTTCAACCTTAGCGATTTCCGCAGTATCTTCCTTAACACGCTGCAACAGCTTCATGCCAAGTTCCTGATGCGCCATTTCACGGCCACGGAAACGCAAAGTAACTTTGACCTTATCTCCGTCTTCAAAGAAACGTCCTGCAGCCTTCAACTTCACTTCATAATCGTGATCGTCGATATTCGGACGCATTTTGAGTTCTTTGATCTCAACCGTCTTTTGCTTCTTACGCGCTTCGGCAGCTTTTTTCTGGTTTTGATATTTCAGCTTGCCAAGATCAACGATCTTACAGACCGGCGGCTCCGCATTAGGAACAATCTCAACAAGATCCAGACCCGCCTCTTCAGCGAGTGCAATGGCTTCCTGAATCGTCACTGTGCCATGGTTCTGGCCTTCGGCGTCAATAAGCTGAACCCGGGGAACCCGGATATCTCGGTTGGAGCGCGGTCCGTCTTTCTGGACCGGCGTCGCTCTGAACGGTCGGCGAATGGTCGTATTCTCCTCGAATTATTAAACATATACGGTGAATTCATGTCCGGATACGGGCTACGAATACCGCAGCTGCATCTTCAGCCTGTCTAAGGCACGCAGGGCAGCGCGAAAGTCAATAGCATCTTTTGAAATGCAAATCACCCCCCTCGGGGCAATATCAATGCAGTAAAATCACCCGAAAACCGGCTTAAAAGCTGCTTCTCATCACAGTTTCATTACTATGATGAGAAATCGGCATCTGTATGGCTGCTTTTAAAATGAGCATTGCCTCGCAGAATTTCAAGTTTATAGCTTGTGACAGCAATGTTTCGCCACCAAACAAATTTTATACGCCTAAACTTATAAGCATAGTCAGGAGTACCCCATGACCGATCAGGCCCCGCAGTTTCTTGATGTCAAAGGCACATCAATCGCCTTGCGTCACAGAAAAGGTGACAAAGCTCCCGGTCTTGTCTGGCTCGGCGGTTATTGCTCCGACATGCTCGGCGGCAAAGCCCAGCATCTCGATCAATGGGCGGAAGCGCATAATCATTCCATGCTGCGCTTTGACTATTCCGGCCATGGCGAATCCGGCGGTGAATTCAAAGACGGTACAATCTCGCTCTGGCTGGAACAGAGCCTTGCCACCTATCGCGCCTTCACAACCGGCCCGCAGATTCTGATCGGCTCCTCGATGGGGGGCTGGATTGCGCTGCGGATAGTGCAGGAACTCATCAAAGCCGGTGAGAAGCCTGCCGGTCTGATCCTGCTTGCCCCCGCTCCGGATTTTACTCAAGCTCTGGTGGAACCGGCGCTGACGGAAGATCAGAAGAACCAGCTTGAAACACAAGGCTATATGGAAGAGCCGTCAGAATATTCACCACAGCCTTATATCTACACCAAAAATCTGATTGAGGACGGACGTAGTAATCAGGTGCTCAACGGCATTATTGAAACCGGCTGCCCCGTGCATATTCTGCAGGGGATGGAGGATCCTGATGTGCCTTATGCCCATGCGCTGCGCCTCGTTGAACATCTGCCGGTTGATAATGTGACACTGACGCTGATCCGCGACGGCGATCACCGCCTCTCACGCCCACAGGATCTTGATTTGCTGACACGCACTGTGGAAGCCATGATCGCGCAAATATAACAATAAAAAGCCTGCAATAATCGGGAGGGGATCATGCGGTTTTCAGTGGTAGCATCGGCTACGGTCGCGGCTTTTGTCGGGTTTGGCGGCACTTTAGCGCTGATTATTGCGGCAGCGACTGCACTTGGTGCAACGCAGGCCGAGACAGCAAGCTGGGTCACAGCCATATCACTGGCGCTCGCTGTCTCGTCCGGTTATCTCAGCTGGCGTTACCGCATCCCCATCATTACCGCATGGTCGACACCCGGGCTGGCGCTAATCGGTGCCAGCATCGGCTTTACCATGCAGGAGGCTGTCGGCGCATTCATCGTCACGGCCGTCGCCATCATCATCACCGGCCTCATCAAACCGGTGGCAAAATTTGTCGAGCGAATTCCCGCATCCATCGCCTCCGGAATGCTGGCCGGTGTTTTGTCGAGCTTTGTGATCAATGCTGCCAAAACCCTGTCGCTCGACCCGTTGCTGGTTTTGCCGCTGATCGGCTTGTTTTTGATTATCCGCCTTTATAATCCGGCAATGGCTGTCATCAGTGTGCTGATCGGCGGTGTGATTTTCGCATTGCTGCTCGGCCGTGCGGACAATCTGCCGACACCGGAACTCTCCACTCTGACGATGATTGTGCCGGAATTCTCTCTGTCCGCCATGATCGGGCTGGCACTGCCGCTTTATCTGGTGACCATGGCATCCCAGAACCTGCCCGGTTTTGCCGTGCTGCGCGCTGCCGGATATGAACCGCCAACAGCAGCCTGCCTGCAGGTAACCGGTCTTGTCTCGCTGATTTCTGCACCTTTTGGTGCCCATACCAGCAATATGGCAGCGATTTCAGCAGCAATCTGTACCGGTCATGATGCACATCCCGATCCGAAACAACGCTGGCTGACCGGACCGTTTTATGCACTGTGCTATCTGATTTTTGCGATTTTCGGCGCATCACTGGTTGCCGTCTTTGCCGTACTGCCACCGGCGCTGATTATGCTGATTGCCGGTCTGGGGCTGATCGGCCCGTTCATCAATGCCTTGTCGCTTGCTTTGAAAAACGAACACGAGCGATTTGCCGCAATTATCACTTTTGCCGTCACGGCTTCCGGCATTACAATCTTAGGCATCGGCTCGGCCTTCTGGGCACTGATTGCCGGTCTGATCGTTGCCGGATCGGAATATCTTTCAAAATTTCGCTGAGAATTTAAAGCTTTGAAAAAGTTTAAAAATCAGTTCTGAAACGTCGGTAAAACCGATCTGCTGCCCCCGCAGAAACACCGATTTTGCGGGGTTTTTCTTGAATTCCGGCTCCGTACACACCACGTATTTTAGCGATTGATGATTACTTCGGATCATCAAGCTGATTTACGGAGCCATCTCATGAACACATCCGCATTGATCCGTCCAGCCTGGACACCGGCAACAATTGCACTGATGGTCTTAGGCTTTATCTTTTTCTGGCCGCTTGGTCTTGCCATGCTGGCTTATATCATCTGGGGCGACCGTCTGCCCGGCGTGAAACGCGACATCAATCAGGCAACTGATGAATTTGTCGGCAAATGCCGCCGCAAAGGTCAGGATTTCTCCCGCTTCACCGGCGGCATGCAATCGACCGGCAACAGTGCCTTTGATGACTGGCGTGATGAAGAGTTGAAACGCCTTGATGAAGAACGCCGCAAGCTTGATGAAGCCCGCTCTGAATTTGAAGCGCATATTCGTGAACTGCGCCGCGCCCGCGACCGTGAAGAATTCGAACGCTTCATGGCTGAACGCCGCAAAAACACGTCAAAAGATGATGTGATTGAGCTGTAACCAGCGCGCATATTTACACACTATCTCAGAGGCGCATCGGCAGATGCGTCTTTCTTATAGTTCCGCTTATAACTCCATTGGCGAATCACCTATGATCCCCGCATGATCCTGTCCTTGTTCCGCAAACCTCCGCTCAAAAAAGCAGCGAAAAAACAGCCTGCACCGAAAGCACTGCGTGCCGAGCGGGCTTATTCCGTTGCGGGACGCAGTCTGCCGCTGAGTGTCTGGGAAAATCCGCGCGCCAAAAGACTGACCCTGCGCATTGAAACCGGCGGCAAAGCTATCCGTGTTACCGTTCCGCCGCGCCTGCCGGAGCGTGAGCTTGATCTGTTCATTGCCCGTCATCACGGCTGGATTGAAGCACAAGTTTCCAAAGTACCCGTCGCTGTGCCTTTTATGGACGGCAGCACCATTCATATTCGCGGCATTTCGCACCGGATCGTGCATGAACCGGCAAAGCGTGGCACCACAAGGCAGGATCACGATGAAAACGGTCAAGCCATTCTGATTGTGCATGGCGATGCCCAGCATATGGGACGACGCATTGCCGACTATCTGAAGAAACTGGCTAAAACCGATATTAACGGGCTGGTGCTGGTGCACACAGGGCGCATCGGTAAACCGGCAACTTCCGTGCGCTTTAAAGACACAACCAGTCGCTGGGGCTCCTGCACCTCGAAGGGGGATCTGGCATTTTCATGGCGTATTATGATGGCACCGGCAGAGGTGATCAATTATCTGGTCGCTCATGAGGTTGCCCATCTGATCGAAATGAATCACGGGCCGGATTTCTGGGCGCTTTGCACCAGACTCTGCCCTGATACACCAACATCACGGGCATGGCTCAAACGGCATGGCAGTGCGCTCCATGCGGTTTCCTTTGCCTCAGTGACGGATTAAGCTGTCCCTATGGCTTTTTACGCGCTAAACTCCATACCTACTCAATAAACAGTCTGAAATTAAGCAAATGTCCTCCTCCGCTATCGAAGTTAAAATCTGCGGCCTAAAAACGCCGGAAGCCGTGGAAACCGTGCTGAAAAACGGCGCCAGCCATATCGGTTTCATCTTTTTCCCGAAAAGCCCGCGTCATCTCGAGCCTGCACAAGCAGCCAGGCTTGCCGCTGCTGCCCGTGGCAAAGCGAAAATCGTCGCTGTAACTGTGAATGCCGATGATGCGCAGCTGGACGAAATTGTCGCTGTGCTACAGCCGGATATTCTGCAATTGCACGGTAATGAAACACCGGAACGGGTGGCTGAGGTGAAGCAGCGCTACGGCCTGCCGGTGATGAAAGCCTTTTCCATCCGCGAAAACAGTGATTTTGATGTGGTTGCCCCCTATCAGGGCATTGCAGACCGTTTTCTGTTTGACGCAAAGGCACCAAAGGGTTCAGAACTGCCGGGCGGCAATGGTGTCTCTTTTGACTGGAACCTTCTGAAAGCACGGCAGGATCTGGGCAATTACATGCTTTCAGGCGGTCTGAACGCAGAAAATATTAATGTGGCTCTTGCCAAAACAGGCAGCTTTGCTATCGACATTTCATCAGGTGTTGAAAGCGAGCCGGGCAAAAAAGACATCAAACTGATTGATGCATTTTTTGCAGCTGTGCGTGAAGCAAGCAATACAAAATAAGACTGCCTTATCAGGCATCCATTTGAATCAAAGATCGGAAGCATATCTCATGTCGAGCGAGCTCAATTCTTTCAAAACCGGGCCGAATGAAGACGGCATGTTTGGTATTTACGGCGGGCGTTTCGTTGCTGAAACCCTGATGCCGCTGATCCTCGATCTGCAGGCTGCCTATGATGCAGCCAAAGAAGACCCGGAATTCAAAGCCGAATTGCAGGCACTCTCCACCCATTATGCCGGTCGCCCTTCCAAACTCTATTATGCTGAAGGGCTGACCCGCTATGTGCGTGAACAGGCGCAAGCCAAAGGCGGCAAAGGCGGCGCGAAGATTTATTTCAAACGCGAAGACCTGAACCATACCGGCAGCCATAAAATCAATAACTGCCTCGGCCAGATTCTGCTTGCCAAGCGCATGGGCAAAACCCGCATCATCGCGGAAACCGGTGCCGGTCAGCACGGCGTGGCATCGGCCACCGTTGCGGCACGCTTTGGCCTGCCATGTGTGGTCTATATGGGCGCAACCGACGTAGAGCGCCAGAAGCCGAATGTGTTCCGCATGAAGCTGCTCGGCGCGAAGGTCAATGCCGTGACCGCCGGTAACGGCACGCTGAAAGATGCGATGAACGAAGCCCTGCGTGACTGGGTCACCAATGTGGAAGACACCTATTACCTGATCGGCACGGCTGCCGGCCCGCATCCGTATCCGGAAATGGTGCGCGATTTTCAGGCCGTGATCGGCACGGAAGCCCGTGAACAGATGCTGGAGCGTGAAGGTCGTCTGCCGGATGCGATTATTGCCGCTGTCGGCGGTGGTTCCAATGCGATCGGCCTGTTCCATCCGTTCCTCGACGATACATCGGTTAAAATCTACGGTGTTGAAGCCGGTGGCCTTGGTCTGGATGGTGACAAGCATTGCGCTTCCATGACCGCGGGCAATCCAGGTGTGCTGCATGGCAACCGCACTTACTTGCTGCAGAATGAAGATGGCCAGATTCTTGAAGGTCACTCGGTTTCTGCCGGTCTCGATTATCCGGGTGTAGGCCCTGAACATTCATGGCTGAAAGATACCGGCCGCGTGAATTACGTGCCGATTATGGATGATGAAGCGCTCGAAGCTTTCCAGATCACCACCCGCACGGAAGGCATTATTCCGGCACTGGAATCCTCCCATGCAATTGCACAGGCTCTGAAGCTGGCACCGGAAATGGATCAGGATCAGATCATGATCGTCAATCTCTCCGGCCGCGGTGATAAAGACGTGCACACAGTCGGCGAAATTCTCGGAATGGAAATGTAATCATGACAAAACGTATGGATGAGAAATTCGCGGCACTTCGCGCTGAGGGACGCCCTGCGCTGGTCACTTATTTCATGGGCGGTGATCCTGATTACGCAACATCTGTTGAAATCATGAAAGCCCTGCCAAAGGCCGGTGCTGATGTGATTGAAATCGGCATGGCCTTCTCCGATCCGATGGCAGACGGTCCTGCCATTCAGGCAGCAGCCCTGCGCGCGCTGCATGCTGGCCAGACTTTGCCGAAAGCCCTGCAGATGGTGCGTGATTTCCGCGTGAGCGATGACACAACACCGATCGTGCTGATGGGTTATTACAACCCGATCTATATTTACGGTGTTGAGCGCTTCATCAAAGATGCGCTGGAAGCCGGTATTGACGGCCTAATCGTTGTCGATCTGCCACCGGAAATGGACGAAGAACTTTGCATTCCGGCCATTAAAGTCGGCATCAATTTCATTCGTCTGGCTACCCCGACAACAGATGAAAAGCGTCTGCCGAAAGTGCTCGAAAACACTTCCGGTTTTGTCTATTACGTGTCGATGAATGGTATTACCGGTTCGGCGCTGGCAGATACTGCACAGGTCAGTGAAGCTGTTGCACGGATAAAAAGCCACACAGACCTGCCGGTTTGCGTGGGCTTTGGTGTCCGTTCAGGCGAGCAAGCAAAAGCAATCGGTGCATCGGCTGACGGCGTGGTTGTCGGCTCCGCAATTGTGGCTGCCATTGCCGCCACACTGGATGCCAATGACAAGGTTCAGGGTGATCCTGTTGCCGCCGCAACTGCTGTTGTCAGCGAGCTTGCATCCGGTGTTCGCAGCGCCCGCCTTGCTCCTGCCCAATAAGCAGCGTAAAACAGATAATTAACAAAGTGCCGCAAATTTGCGGCTTTCTTTGTGTTTTATACGATTTATGTTTAAAGACACAAAGACTTCAGGAATTAAGAACAACGGAAAGCCCATATGAACTGGATTACGAATTATGTCCGTCCGAAGCTCAACTCCATGCTGGGGCGTCGGGATATGCCGGAGAATCTCTGGATCAAGGACCCGTCAACCGGTGAAATGGTGTTTCACAAAGATCTGGAAAGCAATCAGTGGGTGATCCCTGCTTCCGGCCATCATATGCGCATTCCGGCCAAAGACCGCCTGCGTTTCTTCTTTGATGAAGGCAAATATGAGGTTCTGGAAAACCCTAAAGTTGCAACAGATCCGCTGAAATTCCGCGATGAAAAGAAATATGTTGATCGTCTGAAGGACTATCGTAACCGCACGCAGCAGGATGATTGCATCATCAATGCGCTGGGTACGATTGAAGATCTGCCGATTGTTGCCACCGTTCAGGACTTCGCTTTCATGGGCGGCTCCCTCGGTATGGCTGCCGGTGATGCGATCATCAAAGCAGCAGAAACAGCCATTGCGAAGAAACGCCCGCTGGTACTGTTCACCGCTTCCGGCGGTGCCCGTATGCAGGAAGGCATCCTGTCACTGATGCAGATGCCGCGCACCACTGTTGCCGTGGAAATGCTCAAAGAAGCAGGCTTGCCTTATATCGTGGTTCTGACCAACCCGACATTTGGTGGCGTAACCGCTTCTTATGCCATGCTCGGCGATGTTCATATTGCTGAACCGGGCACAATGATCGGTTTTGCCGGTGCACGCGTGATTGAACAGACGATCCGTGAAAAGCTGCCGGAAGGCTTCCAGAGCGCGGAATATTTGCTGGATCACGGCATGATCGATATGGTGGTTTCTCGTCTTGAGATGAAAGAAACCGTTGCCCGCATCCTGAAAATCATGATGAAGCAGCCTGCAGCCGAAGTAAAACCTGCTATTGCTGAAGAT
>NZ_ANNO01000037.1:0-1454 GCF_000409565.1 Pseudochrobactrum sp. AO18b | reverse complement strand
CTAAACCAGCGGCGCGTTTTCTTTTATAAGTACCCTGTTGCAAAACAGACTGCAAACTGGTCAGTTCATCTGCGATTATCAGAGCGTATCCCGAAAAGTGTGAAGCGCCTTCGCAGGGAAATCAGTTCACTGGACTGATTTCTTTTCCTGCTTCGATTGGGATAAGATACGCGTAAAAGCAAATAGATAGAGCATTTCCGGATCTGCCATGACACAAAATCTCACCGCCGCACATCGTATTGAACGCCTTCTGGAAAAACACCCGAAGGGTTTTGATCTGTCACTTGAGCGCATCAGCCGCCTGCTGGAAGCGCTGGGCAATCCGCAGGATAAGTTGCCGCCGATCATCCATATTGCCGGTACCAACGGCAAGGGTTCAGCCACAGCTTTCGCCCGTGCGCTGCTGGAAGCAGAGGGACTGGCAGTGCATGTGCACACCTCCCCGCATCTGGTGAACTGGCATGAGCGCTATCGTCTGGGGCGCAAAGGCGAAACCGGCCAGCTGGTTGATGATGCAACGCTGTCCGATGCCGTTGCACGGGTAACAGAGGCGAATGGTGAGCATATGATCACCGTCTTCGAGCTTCTGACCGCCGTGACCTTTGTTCTTTTCGCCGAGCATCCGGCAGATGCAGTTATTCTGGAGGTTGGTCTTGGCGGACGGTTTGACGCCACCAATGTCATCACCAAACCGGCCGTATCGCTGATTATGCCGGTATCGCTCGATCACCAGTCCTATCTCGGCGATAAAGTCGAAATCATTGCCGCCGAGAAAGCCGGTATTATCAAACGCGGTTGTCCGGTGGTGATCGGCTTCCAGAGCAGCGATGATGCCCGTCAGGTGATGATTGATATTGCTGACCGTTTGCGCTGTCCGCTGAGCGTTTTCGGGCAGGATTTCCTCGCCTATCAGGAACATGGCCGCATGGTTTATCAGGATGAAAGCGGGCTGATTGATCTGCCACTGCCTCGTCTCCCAGGCCGTCACCAGATTGCCAATGCAGCGGCAGCGATCAAAGCCGTGCGCGAAGCCGGTTTTGCTCTAAGCGATCAGGCTGTTGAGAAAGCCATGACATCTGTGACATGGCCAGCGCGCATGCAGCGCCTGACACAGGGCGATCTGATGCGTTTTGCTCCTGAAAAGGCTGAAGTCTGGCTCGACGGCGGGCATAATCCGGGTGCTGGCGTGGTTATTGCCGAAGCTCTGGCTGAACTTGAAGAGCGCGATCCGCGCCCACTCTATCTGATTACCGGCATGATCAACACCAAAGATCCGGTCGGTTATTTTGAAGCTTTCACCGGCATGGCCAGACAGGTCTATACGGTAGCAATCAGTTCCAGCGATTCCGGTATTGACCATGAAACGCTGGCCGATGCGGCACGCAGAGCCGGTCTGGAAGCTCTGCCGGTTGCAAGTGTTGCTGAAGGGCTGAAAGCCATCAAAGAACAGGTCA
>NZ_ANNO01000036.1:0-8358 GCF_000409565.1 Pseudochrobactrum sp. AO18b | reverse complement strand
CCCCCCCCTCTTCATTTTCATAAGGCTTTGTCATTTTTTTATGTTACGGATTGGCTTGCTCCGGCAATTGCAAATCCTTTGAAGAGTGTCTCATGTCACTGACTGATATTGTGTTTATCGTTATTCCGATTGTTGTCGCGATGCTTATTGCCCTGTCGGTCAGTACAGGAAAATTGCGCAGAGAATATTATTGGGCGGTTATTCCTCTGGCCGCAATTGCGATGATTACGCTGCTGCTGACAGCTTGAAGTGTTCCTGCCGCTTCAAACACATCAGCGGGATATTTTCGGATAAGTGATGCTCTCAACATTCTCCGTCATCATTCTGTGGACATTATATTTCTCGGTTCGCAAACCGCCAGAACCGGAAATGTGCAATGCGGAAGACGGAGATCATGCTTTGTCTGAAAAGCAGATAGAAGCATGGACGTTGCAGACCGCACAATGCTCCTGCTTTATCTCTCTGAAAGGCACAGAGCAAAGCGAGTTTTCAATGGTGGTTGTCAAAGCAACACCGGACCAGAAACAACCGCGTTTATCGGCTATGCTGTCGGTTGCTCAGGAATTTCCGGAAAATACCGGCCGCTATCCGGTTTTTATCAATGACTGCGAAATCAAAGCCGAAGCCATGCCCCTCGCCGGTACATTAACGGTTGAGCTGAACGGGGAACCGGACTGGATCAAACTGATCTCAACAGCAAAAAAGCTGCAAATCGGCCCTTATTATTTTGCATCTGCACAGCCGGAAGCGGCCATGCATGAGCTGACTGCGTGCTACACAGCACTCAGCGGAAAAATAGCGCACTGATTTCACAGAACGCCAAAACAATCGGCAGAGCAGTGAATAAAGAAGTTCAAAACTAAATATGGAGGAATTAGAGTGGTGCCCGGAGACGGATTTGAACCGCCGACACGCGGATTTTCAATCCTATTTGAATCATTGTTTTTAAACAATAATTTTATAAATATGTTACGTTATGTTGCACCTCTAAGCAATGCATTTTGAGCTAATGCCAGTTCGTCAGTTGCGTTATCAGATGGGAATAGGTGTCCATATACGTCAGCCGTAACATTGATTGTTGCATGCCCCATTCGTGATTGAACCACTTTTAACGGCATACCAAGGCCGCCATCCTCTTTGCGATTGATCAGCCATGAAGCAAAGAAATGACGCGTGCTATGCAGACCAGAATATTTTGCTTCCAATATCGGCCGCCCATCCTCATCGAGTTTACCGGTGTTAAGAACAACACCAGCCTTAATTTGCGTTGGCGCCCAGCCGCGTCGACGAATGTTCGCTAAACTTTCGACCGTTCCAGCCCCCGTTGGGAAGCATAGATTTAATGCTCCGTGCGGGCATTCTTTTTTCCATTCTTTCATTGCATCAATTACAATTGGTGGCACAGGAATGGTTCGTTCGCCTGCCTCAGATTTGGGAGCACCTATTTCATTAAACCGGTCTGCACGTTGTCTTACATGCACCTCACCCTTCTTCAGATTAACATCACTCCACCGTAAGCCGCGCAACTCAGACGCTCGCAACCCAGCGAAGATTGCCATCAAAAACAAAGGTCGCCACCTGCCTTCAAGTGCCATGACGATTGACCGGATCTCCTCTGTGGTTGGAATGTCCACCCCGACCTTCAGCTTGCCTTTCTTTCGTTTTTCAATACGGCGATCCGTACCGAAACTACGAGTTTTTGATTTTTCACGCACAACATTGCGAGCAACTAAACCCCGATCCTGTGCGTCTGACAACAATGAGCCGAGGCTCACCAATATCTTTCGAACCATTGCCGGAGAACGACCCTCATCACGCAATCTATCTTCGAATGCGCGTACAGCAGCGATATTTAATTTCGAAAGTTTGGTAGCGCCGATAAATGGAGAAATATGCAGATTTACATGCTGCGCATACTGATTAGCCGTAGAGCGCTCAAGCCCGCGCGCATCAACCGCAGACAACCATAATTCGCCAGCCTTCTGAACAGTAACACTTTCAGATTCAGCAACGTGCGTACCATGACGAACCTCACCACGAACGGTCAAAAGGAAGTCATCGGCATCCTTTTTCCGAGTGAATTGCTTAAACCTCCGCTTGCCTTCACCGTCGCGGTATTCGGCAAGCCAAGCGTTCTTTCCGGATGGTAATGTTCGTTTTCGTAAAGCCATGGTTGCAAGCTATTTGACACGCAGAATGTATGCAACAGAAGGCGCCTATCAATCCGAACATGGGAGGCTTAAACAGACGTTACTCCCGTAATTCACAACATCTATTAGCTGTTTAGAATCTGTCTTGACTCTTTTTAAGATTGAGAACATTTGTAGAACAGAATTGAATTTTTAAAAACTTACCGACCTTTTGCGCACTCGTTTGCGCCACGGATTTGTTGTGCCATGCGTAAGCCAGAAACAATTGAACGTCTCTACCTCGACTTTGACGGCTTTTTTGCGAGTGTAGAACAGCAATGCGATAAGCGCCTGCGTGGCAGGCCGGTCGGTGTCGTGCCGTTTGTTGGAACAGACCGCACAGCCGTCATTGCCTGCTCCAAAGAAGCGAAAGCCTATGGCGTAAAAAACGTCATGCGGATTAAGGATGCGAAAGCACTCTGTCCTGACCTAATTTTGGTCGGGCAGAAACCAGACCTGTATCGCCGCGCCCATAACGCCCTGCTCTGCGAGATTGAAACGGTTATCCCGATTGATACGGCTAAGAGCATTGATGAGTTAACCTGCATTTTGGATGAGCGCGGGCGGAGAGATCCGGAAGGCTTGGCACTTCAGATCAAGCAGAGGATTGGACAGAATATCGGGCCATACATCACAAGTTCAATCGGCTTCGCAGCCAACCGGCAGCTGGCAAAGATGGCCTGTAAAGCTGGCAAGGACGCCAGCAAGAAGGCTGGTCAGTATGGCAATGGCTTAGCAATCTGGCACCCGCATATGATGCCGGAGCCGCTGTTTAAGGTGAAGTTGGAAGATGTTCCGGGCGTTGGCCACAGCATGAAAATGCGGCTTGCTCATAGTCAAGTGATCACAACTGAGCAGCTCTACAATCTGCAGCCAAAACATATGCGCAAAATCTGGCGAAGTGTGAACGGAGAGCGGCTGTGGATGGCGCTGCACGGCTACGACATTCAGGCCATGCCACAAAAGCGCGGCATGTATGGCCATGCCCGTGTATTGCCGCCAGAGAGCCGGTGCATCAACGGAGCCTATGAGATTGCCCGCTTACTCTTGGTGAAGGCTGGCAGGCGATTGCGGCGCGAGGAATACTATGCCAGCGGCTTGTGGCTCTGGATGGCAATTGATGGCGGCTCATGGTTCCGCACGATCAAAATGCCGACCGTGAATGATGAGCAAGCCATTATGACGGCGCATACAGCGCTTTGGGAATGCGCACGGAGAGAACTGCCGAGACGCACAACCATTTTCCGTGTCGGTGTTACCCTGATGGATTTGAGCGAGGCCAATGCCCGTCAGCTGGATATCTTCAACAATGATGATGCGATGCGGCAGAAATGGGAAAGAGCCAATGGCGCTATGGATGCGCTCAATTCCAAATATTCCAGCACAATTGTTCACATGGGTGAATGGAAGCCCCCAGCGGGGGGGCATGTCGGCGGTAAGATCAGCTATGTGCGCATCCCCTCTGCGGAGGACTTCTACTGATGGGCAACTGGAAAACCAATTACAGGGTCAGTGATTTATCTGACACTCAAAAGCTGGAAATGATCTGCAAAAAGTGCAGCAGGCTTGTTTACATCAAAAAGGCCACGATCTGCACAGCCAAAGGCCGTGAACAGCTATATCTGGATGAGATAGAGAGACGCGCCCGCTGCAAAGCACGAGGCTGCAAAGGTCAGATGCGTATGGCCATGGTTCGGCTGGATGAGATGTCCGGCTTCACTGGAGGGCTGGCATGAGCGACGATATCAAGTCCCGCACATCCAAAGGTATTTATATCCATTATTGCTTACATAAAGGGTGCAAGAACTGGGGAGCCTACGGCTTCAAAGGTCGCTTCGGCACAGAGTGGTTTTGTTTCGAGCATAAGGACGATGGATTGAACATGCCGAAATGAACCAACGGTTCAATCCTGTATCTTAAACAAATTTATGGAAATGCTCATTGATTTGTTTTGTTCATCACTAAGTTCCAAGTCGGGAAGAATATCTTTCCGACAACAGGGATTAGAAGCGAACCAAGAATAAAGCCGAATATACCATCGGAAAATGCAGTCACTAACCAGTTAGCCACAGCAGCAAAGGCTTCTGAAACTTTGCTTGATGCTAATGTCGCCAGATGTTCTATGAATCCATTCGGCTGATGCATCCCCAATTCATGCATTCCGTGAATGAAGATATTCCCACCGACCCAAAGCATCGCTGCGGTGCCGATTACGGTCAGTAGCCACAATAATTTGGGAACAGAACGAACCGTCCAATGACCAAAAGCACGTGTCCAAGACAATCTGCCTCTTTTGGCTAGAAGCACACCAAAGTCATCAAGTTTAACGATTACAGCGACGACTCCATACACAAGCAGTGTCACCATAAGACCAACCAAGCATAATGTTACTAACTCAATCCATAAAGATCGGGATTCAATCATTGAGAGAGCTAACGTCATAATCTCGGCAGATAATATGAAATCCGTCTTCACTGCGCCTGAGACACGACTTTCTTCAAGCGCTGTAGGATCCTGAGCTTTATCAGTCTCACCGCTTTCGTGAGAATTTGAGGAAATTAGCTTATGCCAGATTTTTTCTGCGCCTTCGTAGCAAAGATACGCACCGCCAATCATTAGAAGCCCAGTCACTGCAATCGGAAAATAATAATCCAATGCTAATAAGCCCGGTATGAGGAAGGCCTTATTTCGCAAGCTCCCCATAGCTATTCGGGCGATCATAGGAAGTTCGCGAGCCGCAGTTATTCCGACAACATAATTTGGCGTTACTGCAGCATCATCAATAATAACACCAAGGGTTTTTGTGCCGGCACGCGTTGCATTGGCAGCAATATCATCGACAGAAGCTGCAGCTACCTTCGCGATGGCAGCCACATCATCTAAAAGCGCCAGCAAACCACTCATATCATTATCTCCAATGGAATAAATAAGAGTAGTTCAAGGATAGCAATAAACAAGATTAGAAGTCGTTAATTAGGATGACTGTAGCCGCCAGTATAGCCACGAAACTCACAGAACGCGGAGAATTGGTAGTTCTGCGGGTTCCGTTTGTCCAAATCGCCAAAGGTAGTGTTGAACCATTTCACTTTTGAAAAGTTAGCCTTGTGATTGACTCATAAAGGATCTGGTTATGAAAAAGACGTCAGTAACAGTTGAGAACAAACTCCGAGTATCGCTCCCTTACTGGCAGACTACACCCCGTATATCTGTAAGAACGAGAAAAACAGCTTCAGCACGTAACTTTGATATAATTATTGTTGGTGCGGGAATTAGCGGTGCCTTGGTTGCCGAAGCTCTAAGCGGTAATAAACGCAAAATGGCCATCATGGAAAAAAGAACGCCTGTTCATGGGAGTACCATGGCCAGTACCGCTATGCTGCAGCATGAAATAGATATGCCTCTCTGCAAAATGATCCAGCACATCGGAACACTTCAGGCAGAAACAATATGGCAACGCTCTGTAAATGCCGTCAGCGATTTACATAAACTTATCAAAAAACATGGAATTCACTGTCAGATGCAGCACAAATCTGCACTGTATTTGGCGGGTGATAAATACGGAAAACGTGCCCTACTGACAGAGGCCAAAGCTCGCAATTCTGCCCAGATTAATGCCAAATATCTGGATCAAAAATCTCTAAAAACCGAATTCAATATCAACCGCACTGCAGGAATTGTAAGCTCATACTCTGCGTCTGCAAATCCGGCTCAAATGACAGCGGGTCTACTACGCCTCGTTCAAAAGCAAGGAGCAGAAATCATTGAAGGCATAGAGATAACAGACTTTGTATCTTTAAATGACCAAGTGGTACTGGCAACTTCTGCAGGCGAAATTTATTCAGCAAAGTTCGTAATCTTTTGTACTGGGTACGAATTTTTACAATCGCTAAAAAACAAAAATCATCAAATTATTTCGACCTGGGCTTTAGCAAGCCGGAAAAATATCAGATTACCGCATTGGCTGAATGATTTTTTAGTCTGGGAAGGTTCAGATCCATACTTATATTTCCGCACCGGTTATGACGGCCGCCTAATTGCTGGCGGTGAGGACACGGAAAGCCCGGAAGCATACAAAGATCCTCAATTATTAGCTGAGAAAACAAACACTATTGCGGAAAAAATCAGCACTCTTTTGAATATAAATATTGGGACGCCGGCATTTCGTTGGGCCGCTGCTTTTGGAGATACCAAACTTGGTATACCGATGATCGGTGAAGTGCCTGATCATAAAAACGTATTTGCAGTTATGGGATATGGAGGCAACGGCATAACTTTTAGCAAGATAGCAGCAGATATAATCTCCGCCAAATTAAAGGGACAATCAGATCCCGTCGAGAATTTATTCAAATTTCGTTGAGCCAAAGTTCCTAAATATGGAACATCTCCAATTCTATACCGTTGACCAACATATCAGTGTGAACCTGGTATTCACTCAAATGGTAGAAAGGAGCAATCATGCCCCGTGGCGATAAATCTAAGTATACAGACAAACAGAAGAGAAAAGCACAACACATCGCTGAAAGTTATGAGAAAAAAGGTATCCCTGAAGATGAAGCCGAAAGCCGCGCATGGGCAACCGTAAATAAAGATGATGGAGGCGGTAAAATGCCCGGCGGCTCTGGAAGAGGCAAGAAAACCGATCACCCCGCCTCGAAAGAAGGTGGCAAAAAGGGTGGTGAGGTAGCCGTATCAAGGAGTGTGAGCGAACGATCCGCTTCGGCAAAAAAAGCAGCTCAAACACGTAAAAGGAATAAAGAGACTAAGTAATTTATAAGCGTATGCAAAACGCAAAATTTGCTTGGTTTTATAATTATTAGCCTTTTATGGTTTTTTATCCATCTGGTCATATCTCTTCACAAATCTTGATATGACAATTTCATCCGCTGCAATCAATCTATCTTGATGATTATGAGCGGGATAAGAAAAATGCCTTTTAAAAAAGCTGATATCGTTGGTGCCTATACACCAGAGCAATTACATATGCTGCAACAAGCCTATGATGAGGTTTGCAATATTCTTGGCCGGTGTCCTACATCCGATGAGAACAAGGATGTTTTGGCAAGAGCCGTGATAAATATTTATAAAAGCGGAGAAAAAGACCCGCAGAATATTGCAAAATTAATTTCCGAAATTGAAGAGTATCTATTCTAAAATTTATTCCAAACTATATGAGAACATCGAATAATTCCGATGTTCTCATATTTGCATATATCATTCGTTACGGCTTATTGATTGAGGAGATAGCCAAGTTAGTTAGTTTATTATTAGTGGCTTTTTCCTGATCCAAAATTTCACTAAGTAAGGTATGGGCTTCCTCATGACCTAATTGCTTGGCCCATTCCCGCAAGGACCCATAACGGGAAATCTCATAATGCTCGACAGCCTGACATGCTGCCAACAATCCGGCATTTAAGGCTGTTCCTGAAGCCTCTTTTATCAACCCATCAGTCTCTTTAATAAGACCTTCTATAGCATCGCACTTTTCGCCCTCCGCGGATTTACCGATAGACTTGAAAACCTTTTTCAAAGTCTCGATCTGACCTTTGGTTTCCTCCAAGTGCTTCTCTGCCGCTTCTTTGAGTTTAGCATCCTGTGCAGCCTTAGCTACATTAGGCAAAGCTTTAACTATTGCATTCTCTGCATAGTAAACATCTTTTAGGGTATGCAGAAAAATATCAGCTAGAGTTTTCATCTTGTCTCCTCCTGTTAATTGAGTACAACGATATGAAGAGATTTAAGTTCCGAGCATCAATTTAGCGATTCAGAAAAAAATATTTTTCTTAATAATCATACACATAACTAAAATTTCTCGGAAAAAATTAAAGGCAGATTACTCTGCCTTTAATAATTATTTATCGATAACGTAATCTCTCCGCATCGATTTCATCCACACTATATGGTCGTGCATCCGGATCAAAGCGCTCCCAGCCCTCTTCGGTATATCTGCGACGGCGTTCTTCCAGATTGACCATGTTTGCACGCGTCAGAATTTGCTGCGCGATACCATATTTTTCATCTGCTACATGGGCGCTTACCAAGGTACCACCTCGACGCACACCCTCTGCATACATTTGCGCATCGTCATCGGATACGCCTGCTTCCGCCAGAGCTCCAACCAAACCGCCAGCAGCAGCACCAACTACCGCACCTCCAGCCGCGCCCGCGGCTG
>NZ_ANNO01000035.1:0-6643 GCF_000409565.1 Pseudochrobactrum sp. AO18b | reverse complement strand
CGGTGGATCGCCTGATCGGCAAACAGTTCTGAAATACAAAAGCCGGCTCATGAGCCGGCTTTATTCATTTTCAGTTGACCGGATCTGGGAGCTATCCGGAAAACAGTAAAGTCAATGCACTATGCACCCAGCGGGCGCACAGAGATCGCTTTAGTGCGAATGACGGGCAGCACAGGCCGGACCCGGGCCACGCATATAATGGCGCTCCGGACGATAGCTTGGTGCCAGAAACTCGCGAATAACTTTAAAAATTTGACGAAACTGAACGATCAGACCCATCACACTACACCCTGATTAATTTAACATTATTATTTTTGCTGAAGCACAAATCACAACAGTGAATTTAAGGTAAATATTAAAGAAGAAAGGTGAACACGAAGTGAATTCACATACTTAATGAGCGATTAAAAATAACCTTTTATTTATTAACCCGAAAAAAAACCCTGCATTTCTTGACCAAATGCAGGGTTTTCAGCAATTTATGCACTCAAAATATTAACGGGTCGGTACCGGTTCGTCACCACGATAGTCATAGAAACCGCGACCGGTTTTACGTCCGAGCCAACCGGCTTCAACATATTTCACCAGCAGCGGGCATGGGCGATATTTTGAATCCGACAGTCCTTCATAAAGTACCTGCATAATCGAAAGACAAGTATCCAGTCCGATGAAATCAGCCAGCTGCAACGGCCCCATCGGATGATTGGCACCAAGCTTCATGGCTGTATCAATGGCATCCACAGTGCCAACGCCTTCATAAAGCGTATAAATCGCTTCATTAATCATCGGCAGCAAAATACGATTGACGATAAAAGCAGGGAAGTCAGCAGAAACCGTGATGGTCTTGCCCAGCTTCTGCACGAAATCCTGTGCAACGGCGAAAGTCGGTTCTTCTGTGGCGATACCGCGGATCAGTTCAACCAGTTTCATCACCGGCACCGGATTCATAAAATGAATACCGATAAAGCGTTCAGGACGATCAGTGGTAGCAGCCAGACGGGTAATTGAAATCGAAGATGTGTTGGTTGCCAAAATAGCATTGCTGTGCAGATGCGGGCAGACCTGTGCAAAAATCTGCTTCTTAATGGCTTCATTTTCTGTTGCAGCTTCGATCACCAGATCGCAAGGTGCCAGATCAGCCATGGTTTTGGCTGGCTTAATCAGCGCAAGACTGGCAATGCGCGCTTCCTCAGCCAGTTTGCCCGAAGCAACCTGACGCGCCATGTTACCGCTGATGGTGGCAATACCGTTTTCCAGTCGCTCAAGCGAAGCATCATGCAGGAGCACATCGTAACCTGCCAGCGCGCAAACATGAGCAATACCATTGCCCATCTGCCCTGCACCGATGATACCCACTGTTTTGATTGTAAAACTCATGATCCGCTCCGATCCCTTCGTATCAATAAATTTACAGCAATAACGCCAATTTTTCTCCGCCTACATGAGCAGTCTCATGCAGATAAGTCTATCCCTGATTAAAGCAAAACGCGCCCGGATTAAATATCCGGACGCGTTATAATATCAGAGACAATCATGCCTGATTGTCATGATCCTGATTAAAGTGCTTTTTCAAGCTCCGGCAAAATAGTGAACAAGTCACCAACCAGACCATAATCCGCGACCTGGAAAATTGGTGCTTCTTCATCCTTGTTGATCGCAACGATCACTTTGGAATCCTTCATACCGGCCAGATGCTGGATCGCACCCGAAATACCGCAAGCGATATACAGTTGTGGCGCAACCACTTTACCGGTCTGACCAACCTGCCAGTCATTTGGTGCATAACCGGCATCAACCGCTGCACGGCTCGCGCCGATAGCAGCACCGAGCTTGTCAGCAACCGGTGTGATCACTTCATTGAATTTCTCAGCAGAACCGAGTGCACGGCCACCGGAGATGATGATTTTCGCTGAAGTCAGCTCAGGGCGGTCACCGCCGGAGATTTTTGCCTCAACAAATTTCGACACAGCCGGATCATTGCCTGCATCCACACTCTCAACCGCAGCTGAACCGCCCTCACCGGCAGCCGCAAAAGAAGCGGTACGCACAGTGATAACCTTCTTGGCATCTGTGGTTTCAACAGTCTGAATCGCATTACCCGCATAGATCGGGCGCTTGAAGACTGTCGGAGACACAACTTCGGTAATTTCCGAAACCTGTGCCACATCGAGAAGTGCTGCAACGCGTGGCAGTACGTTTTTACCCGAAGTGGTCGCCGGAGCAATTACAGTGTCATAGGAATCAGCAAGAGCAACCAGCAATGCTGCGGTTGGTTCTGCCAGACGGTTTTCCAGTGCATCGCTCTCAGCGAGCAGAACTTTGCGCACGCCTTTCAGCTTAGCCGCAGCATCAGCAGCAGCTTTGGCGCCTTTACCCGCAACCAGAACATCCACATCACCGCCGATAGCGAGCGCAGCAGTCAGAGCCTTTGCAGTCTGGTCAGAGAGGCTTGCATTATCGTGTTCTGCAAAAAGAAGAATAGCCATAATCGTTTTCCTGTCCTGACCGCTTACAATACGCCTGCTTCGTTTTTGAGCTTGTCAACAAGCTCAGCAACGGAAGCCACTTTCACACCGGCTTTACGGCCGGAAGGCTCTTCGGTTTTGAGGATTTTCAGACGCGGCGCAGTATCAACACCGTAATCAGCCGGTGCCTTCTCATCCAGCGGCTTCTTCTTCGCCTTCATAATATTCGGCAGAGAAGCATAGCGCGGCTGGTTCAGACGCAGGTCGGTCGTGACAATCGCAGGCAGCTTGACTTCAATCGTCTGCAAACCACCGTCAACTTCACGGGTCACATTGGCAGAAGCGTCTGAGAGCTGTACTTCCGAGGCAAAAGTTGCCTGTGCCCAGCCAAGCAATGCAGAAAGCATCTGACCGGTCTGGTTCGCATCATCATCAATCGCCTGTTTGCCGAGAATAACCAGCTTCGGCTCTTCTGCGGCAACAACGCCTTTCAGAATTTTTGCAACGGCAAGCGGCTCGACAGCATCATCGGTTTTCACGAGGATAGCGCGGTCTGCGCCCATCGCCAGAGCGGTACGCAGGGTTTCCTGCGCCTGCGCAGGTCCGATAGACACAACCACAACTTCAGAAACTTTACCGGCTTCTTTAAGTTTCAGCGCTTCTTCAACCGCGATTTCATCAAACGGGTTCATCGACATTTTGACATTGGTCAGCTCAACGCCTGAACCGTCACTTTTCACCCGGATTTTGACGTTGTAATCAACAACCCGCTTAACTGCGACCAGAACTTTCATTCGGTTAAGATCCTCTCCACTTGAGCAGCATTTGCTGCTCTCTTCGACCGGACATAAGCCCTTTTCTTGCCTGTGTCCGCCTGCCTCTCAGTCAGATACAGTTTTAAAGCATGGCCTCATAAACAACTTGCCTGAAGCCGACATACCAAAACTCTATCGCAAACACGCCTGATGCACCGTCAATTTTTGACGGAGATTTCAGAAATTTCATAAGACCGTAATTCTGAACCATAGAGAGGTCAATCATAACCGGCAGAAGGGCTATGAAATATCATCATAACTATCTTCGAAACATGACGGATGATGTCGCAAATATACAAAGATTAACGCGCATTTTGATCTGATCGTAGCGGGATAAGAAATCAGTCCGGTGGACTGATTTCCCCGCGAAGGCGCATACACTTTCCAGAATGCGCTCTTAGAGCATGTCGCATTTAATTCCACCCAATGCGCTCGCTCTATCCTTTGTTTTTACGCATGTCATTATCGGAAAACCGATGCCCACTTTTCCGCGACATGCTCTTAGCGTGTCAGCGCCGGTATCCATAAAATATCATCCCGTCCCTGATTATTCGCAATACGGGCAGCCACAAAAAGCAGATCAGACAAACGATTGATATAACGCAGGGCAGCGCCTGAAACCTGCTCATCAGTCTGCGCCGCCAGTGCTACCATGGCACGCTCTGCACGTCGTGCAATCGTTCTGGCCATGTGCAGATGCCCGGCGGCCGGTGAACCGCCGGGCAAAATAAAGGAGCGGAGCGGTTCCAGCTGTGCATTCAGCACATCAATTTCCTGTTCCAGCCGGTCAACCTGCTTGTCCACAATCCTCAAAGGCTCATAGCCGAGATCTGCAGCAGTGCCGGAGGCAGGATCTGAAACAGCAGCGGGGGTGGCAATGTCAGCACCGAGGTCAAAAAGATCATTTTGCGCCCTTGTCAGCATAGCATCAACATCCGGCAGGATCAGCGCGGTATAAAGCCGTGCCATACCGATCGATGCATTCAGCTCATCAATATCACCGCAGGTCACGATGCGCAGATCATCTTTTCTGCGTCGCGGACCGCAGGCCAGACCTGTTGTACCGTCATCACCGGTACGCGTGTAAATTTTATTCAGCTTAACCAAAAATGCCTCACCGGTTGCTGCTCATACAAGTGCAATTAGCGGCGGGCAAAATATAATGCACCAACCATCAGCACCACGGCAATGAACTGAAACATAATACGCAGACGCATCAGCTTGTTGGATGTATTACCATCGCCGTTGCGCATCATATTGCGCAAACCCAGCAACAGAACAATCGCCACGGCAATCATGGCAATGATCGCTGCAAATTTAAAACCGCTGTCCATTCTTTCCTCCCGATTGCTTTTCAGCAATCCTCCGTCTTTCCCGCTCAATGTGTAACAGAAGCTTTTTGCGGCAGATAGAGCATTTCCCGCAAAAGTGCGAAGCGGTTTTGCATAAGGATAATGCAGTGTACTTGCGTTCTTTTACGACTGATCGGCCAGCATTTTATAAAGCCAGCGTGCAGGCAGCAGACGTTTGGCAAGTATGCCGAGCTTTGCCGGACGGGTAACCGGATAATGCGGGCGCGGACGATCACTTTCCAGCGCATGCAAAAGAACCTCATAAACAGCATCCGGCCCCAGTTTCACCGAGGATTTCGTGCCGCCACTTTGTAACTTGGCGAATTGCCGCCGGTAATCTTCTGCATGAACGGAGTTGTCCATGTCGATATATCTTTGCGCATAGGCCGCGGCATTGGCTGCAAATTTACTGGTAATCGGCCCCGGCTCGATCATGGAAACAGAGATGCCGGAACCTTCCAGTTCCATACGCTGCACCAGCATCAGTCCTTCCAATGCAAATTTGGAGGAGACATAAGCTCCGCGCCATTTCATCGGCACCAGACCGAGAATAGACGAACAATGTACCAGACGCCCCTGTTTACGCACCCGCATTGCAGGGATCAGCCGCTGTGTCAGATCCTGCCAACCAAAGAAATTGGCCTCGAACTGCAAACGCAGTGCCTCCATCGGCAAGTCTTCCACCGCACCCGGCTGTGCATAAGCGCCATTGTTAAACAGCGCATCAAGCTGATGATTGCACAGATTCAGCACGCTCTCAGCCACAGCGGCAATCGACTCCGGCTCGCAATAATCCAGATAAAAAGCTTCAAAACCCTGTTCCCGCAAATAGGCCAGATCCTGGTCTTTACGGGCAGTGGCAAAAACCCGCCAGCCGCGCTCTTTAAGAGCCTGCGCACAATAGGCACCAATACCGCTGGAACAACCGGTGATTAAAATGGTTCTTTGCTGCGCAGATGGAATTTGCACATTTTTGGCCATATGCTGATCTTTATCCGTTGGTTTGCGGGCTGATATCATTGCAATTCCTGTCCGCAGAGTTTTTATACACGTTGAATTTTTGACTTGTGGTCGGTTATACCACACAAACTTGTAATCAGCTCTGCCACAGACGAAAACGAATGAGCCGAAATAAAGGAATTTTCTGTCTATGCGAAAAATAATCCGTTTCCTCAGACAGACCCTTACCGATGCAATCGGCCATTTTATATCCGATGATGGCTGGGCTTTCGCATCCCATATCGCCCTCTCCGGCCTGATGGCGCTGTTTCCGTTTTTGATTTTTGCAACAGCGCTTGCCAGTTTTCTTGGCGCAGATGCTTTTGCCGAGACAGCGGTGCATGTGATTTTTGATACCTGGCCTCCTGCAATTGCCGCCCCGATTGCCCGTGAAGTGCAAAATGTTCTGACGATTCCGCGCGGCGACCTCCTGACTCTCAGTGTGATTGCCGCAGCCTATTTTGCCTCCAACGGCGTGGAAGCTTTACGTGTGGCGCTCAACCGCGCCTATCGCGTGACAGATACCCGTTCTATTCTATTTTGCCGTGCGCAAAGCCTTGGCTTTGTGATTATTGCCACGCTCAGCATCATGGCCATCAGCTTCCTGCTGGTGCTTGCGCCGCTGGCCATCCGCCTTGCAGAACAATGGGTTCCCGCACTGGAAACCATGTCGATTTCATTCGGCTTCTGGCGCTATGCGATTGCGCTTTCAGTGTTGGTTTTCGGATTATTTGTCGTGCATATCTGGCTGCCGGCCGGACAAAGGTCTCTGCTGGATATTCTGCCCGGTATTGCGCTGACACTGATTGCATGGCTGGCCGGAGCAACCGCTTTTGCCCGTTATCTTGAAAGCTTTGCCAGCTATGTCACCACCTATGCCGGTCTGGCATCGATCATGGTGGCGATTGTCTTTCTCTATATTATTGCCGCGATTTTCATCATTGGTGCGGAAATCAACGCCGCTATCATGCAGTACCGCAATCGCGAACAGCAATAAGGATACAAAAAAAGA
>NZ_ANNO01000034.1:0-3206 GCF_000409565.1 Pseudochrobactrum sp. AO18b | reverse complement strand
AAAAAGCCCCGCATCAGCGGGGCTATAAAGTTATTGTTGAAATTTATTCAGGAGCGTCGCGTGCTATACCCTGCTTTTGAAGACTATTACCACTTCATGCGGAAACCAACTGTTCCTTTTAAGGAATAGCTGTCTCCAAAGTTACTTAAGCTAGTATTAATCAGACCTTCGCCGTAGATCGAATACTTATCATCATTCCAGTTATAAGTACCACCAACACCTAGCCCGCCCCACAAGCGTTCTTTTTCACTCGCAAAACTTATGCCTGCAACATCGACTTTCGTTCCTTCGAGGAACTCATAGTAGAGATTGGCAATACCGTAGACATGGGCACGATTGGTCGTACCACTGGCATTCTGCCATGAATTTTCATGGTCAAGTGTGATGCCAAGACGCCCCTGCAAACTGTCACCCTTATCCAAGCTGACTGAAGCACCAAATGTATCGGTGAAATCGTCAAAATCGATGCTTGAATAAACGAGCTGTGCTTGTGGTGTTACGGACCATTCCGGATCAATGGCAAAACGATTGCCGCTTTCAATCGACAATGCATAGCCAATACCATCATTGCCATCTACGAGACCACGACGGACGAGTACCGAGCTCAGGTCGGAATTGTACCATGTTACCTGTGCCTGACCATCGACATAGAAGCCTTCGTTGCCATACCAGGTCAGGGTTCCGCCAACGCCATAACCATCGGTAGAGATTTCACCATCACCATAGATTGAATAAGTCTTGCTCTTTCCATGGGCATACTGAGTAAATACACCACCGATAATGGTTCCGTTTTCAGTCTCGGTCAGAAGACCATCCACACCAGCCTGCATTTTGAAAACATTCTGGTTAAAATCTGTATCAGAGGTGGAGAAGCGTGGTTCAATATGGTTATACGCGCCTTCAATCCGGCCCCAAACACCATTGCCATCAACATAGACACCTGCTTCTTCAACTGGTGCATAAGGCACGATGGCATCTGCACCCTCAGAAATCATCCGATTGCCTGCTCCCACCCAGAAACGGTTACCCACACGCTGTTGCAATGTGTTCAGACCATTCAAACCCAACAGAGCTTGCGGATAGGCTTCATAAGTCGGCACACCAGGCTGATAAAGCGGTTTCACAGGATCTACCGGATCCACAGGCTTCAATTCAGAACGCAGATACCAGTTTTTGGTTTCCGAACCAGTTCTGTTGCCCTTATAGAGCTGATAAGCATAGGCCGTTCCGCCCACAACTGCCTGATTACCATTTTCAGCGATATAGTCACCAACAAGTGTAAAAATACCTTCAGATGCATCACCAACCGTAATAAGCTCAATGCCTTCATTGGTCTGCGCACCCGGGCCGCCCACATTGATCACCTTCACCGTTGACCTTCCGGTCGTGTTACCCCCTACAACCAGCTTGTCCGTCGCAGACTGGTCACTGCCAAGATATGTATCCAGAATAGTCAGACCATTAGAACCGATATAGTTACCATCAATTGTAAGTTTGTCAGCCGGGTTGCCATTGGCCATATTGATGGTGCCATTGTTGGCAAAGTTGCCCGTAATCTGATAATCAGCAGCCCCCAGTTGGCTGCTACGCAACTGGAACGTTCCGGCATTGGCAACATCACCGCCAATTGTACCACGATTAACGACCAATGAAGCGCCTGCATTTATATTGAAATTGGATGCTTCAAAATCGACACGATTGTTGTCGGCCCAAGCCTGTGCAGAACCTGTCCTGATCTGACTGTTGCCAGTGCTGTTCTGCTGGCCACGCATAAACAACTGACCACTGCCTTCTTTTACAAAATGGTAGCCATCTATCAGATCATCCTGGTTTTCTGCATATTCACCATAAACCGTACCGGCGAACGTTAAATCATAATCGCCCTTCACGCGAAGGGCTGATTTCTCCAGATAAATGTCATCGCCCAGATCGCTGGCCTTGTTATCACTGAACGTGATCTTGTCCTGGGCATTCTGGTCAAGCGTCAACTGACTGTTGGCCATGTAGATGGCACCGCCCCGTTGCGCCTCGTTATCCTTGAATAGAACCTTTCCATTGAGTTCTACATTGCCCGCATTGCTGAATATCGCGCCACCAGCATCCTCAGCCGTATTTCCCTGAAAAAGACTATTGCCATTGAAGATAACAGTGGATTCGGTCGCACTGACTGCGCCACCATTCCTTTGCGCTTTATTCCCTGTGAATGTGGCTGCCTGATTGAAGGTTGCTGTTGATTGAAAACGATCAGCTTTTCCGTCACCATATTTCAAAGTCAGTGCAGTCAAGCTGATAGCCCCGCCATCGCCGCCGCCATTAGCCGGATTGGCTCCTGCATTATTGCTGTCAAACAACGCAGCCCCGTCAAAAATGAAACTGGATGCACGCCCTGCAAGAGCACCACCATTACTGCCAGCCGTGTTTTCCTTAAAACTGGATGCCCCTTTAAACTGGACATTACTATCAATACGACTAGTGCCGATAATCTCAACGGAATACGGATCGCTCCAGCCCTGTTCTATGCTGCTCACCCGTTCTTGCTCTTGACCACCAGGCAAAATATTCCTGTATTCCCCAACGATATCACCCTCTTCGTTGCGTATTTGATAATCCGCATATGATATTACATTGGAGAAGATAGCACCGCCATCACCACCAGATGGATTCCCATACGCATCGGTACCGACAGCTTTGTTTCCAGTAAAATCAACATCACCTGCAAAGATAAGATCGCCGGATGTGTGGCCGATTGCGCCACCATTTCGCAAGGCTGTATTGTCCTTAAAAGTGGCCTTCTTATTGAATGCTGTGGATGCGTTAACCGTGTTCATCCCGCCGCCATCGTAGCGCGAGCCATTACTCTCAAACAGAACATCTCCGTTAAATGTGGTTTGACCGCCATCATAAGTGTAGATGGTAGACCCCACCGGATTAAATCCATAAAAATCTGGTATTGTACTGTTGTTTTTGAAGGTGGCATCTCCATTATAGGTGACTGCTCCCCCCCAATTAAACATCGCCATTCCGTTATCGTAGGGTGTAGAGTTTTCAAAGCTGACGGATCCATTGGCTACCGCTTGAGTATCGCCATATGTCCATCCGCCATTTACGCGAGTGCCTTGATAACCATAACAACTCACTCCACAAACAAAAACATGATTATTAGAGCCGAACGAAACATCAGCCATAGCCATGTCAGACATGGCTCC
>NZ_ANNO01000033.1:0-3699 GCF_000409565.1 Pseudochrobactrum sp. AO18b | reverse complement strand
TAGCGATAAACTATACCGCCGTCAGTAAGAATGGCCTGACCGGTAATATAATCAGAATCCGGCCCTGCAAGGAAAGAAACCAGCGCGGCCACATCATCCGGTGTTTGCGCACGGCCAAGGGCAATCCCTTCAACAAATTTCTTATAGGTCTCGCCCTTCGGTGCGCCGGTGATTTCCGCAAAGCGTTCATCAATTTCCACCCACATATCGGTACCGACAATGCCCGGACAATAAGCATTCACGGTAATGCCCGCGCTGGCATATTCTTTCGCCGCAGCCTGTGTCAGCGCACGTACTGCAAATTTGGTTGCGGAATAAACGCCAAGCATCGCAAAACCATCATGACCGGCAATAGACGACGCATTGATGATTTTACCCTTCTGGCCGCGCTGCTTGAACTTCGCCGCTGCCGCCTGAATACCCCAGAGCACACCGTCAATATTGATCTTAAAGATCCGGTCAACTTCTTCCGGCGTCACTTCAGAAAGCGGCTTAACCTGCGCAATACCGGCATTGTTCACAATCACATCAAAACCACCGAGCTCTTTCTCGGTATATTCAATGGCCGCATAAATATCATCGCGCTTGCTGACATCGGCAGCAAAAGTCGTTGCCTTGCGCCCGAGCGCTTCAATCTCTTTGGCAACCGCTTCAAGCTTGTCTTCTTTCAGATCAACCAGTGTCAGATCAAAACCGTCTTTTGCCAGGCGCAACGCAATGCCGCGGCCAATGCCCTGAGCCGCACCGGTAACTAACGCAACCTTATTGGTAACAGTCATAATCATATCCTTTTCGTCTTGAGGATCGAAAACCTGCCGGTCAACATGCCTGCTATACACGGCCGCAATATGGCCTTTTGCAACGCATGTCTGCTACCGGATATGAGGGCAGAATTGCAGATTCCTGCATTAATTCATTGATTACAATCAATTTTTCATACAAGTCAGAAAACATCTCTCAAAACATCGCCGTTTACGGCGCTTGCTGCCCGGACAAATAATCTCTGAGAACAATTGCCTGATTATGATCTGTATCTTTTGCTGAATAAAGCAGCGTAACCGCCCCCTCGGAACAATGCTGCAAAAGCAGTTTCACAGGTTCAGGATTATGCCGCAATTCCTCACGATAGCGCCCGCAGAATATCTGCCAGTTTTCCGGACTGCTTTCCTGATGATGAAACCATTGCCGCAGTTCCGTTGTCGGCGCGATCTCTTTGAGCCAGAGGTCAAGGGCAGCTTCTTCTTTGCTCACACCGCGCGGCCAGATGCGGTCAACCAGCACTCTGAAACCATCATCCGGTGAGACATCTTCGTAAATCCGTTTCACTGCGATTTTCAACATTGCCCGTGCTCCTCCGGCATTGCCAAACATATTCAGTTTTACAAGATAATAAATGTCAGGTTTTTATAGTACAACTCCGGAACCGGTGTTATAGCAAAATCAGAACGGAAACAGGCAGAGTGAACAGTGCATTCAAAAGACCACACCGGACAAAGTGATAACAGACTTGCTGCGTTGGAGGTTTCATCCGTCAGCAGACATTTCGACACCACTGCCGCACTGCAGGATATTTCGCTGTCTGTTGCTTCCGGTGAAATCATCTGTCTTGTCGGCCATTCCGGTTGCGGTAAGACCACTCTGCTGAAGATTATCTCCGGTATTGATACGCCGGACAGCGGTTCGGTTTTCATCAATAATCAGCCTATCGTCAACGGTACGCATTTTATCGAACCGGAGCAACGCCGTGTCGGCGTAGTCTTTCAGAATTACGCCCTGTTCCCGCATCTGACGGTAAAGCAAAATGTCCTGTTCGGCTTGCGGAAAACACCGCGGGCAACAGCCTCGGCCCGTGCCGATGAATTGCTGGCTCTGGTCGGCTTGTCCCATATGGCATCCCGTTATCCGCATATGCTCTCGGGCGGTGAACAACAGCGCGTGGCATTGGCGCGCGCACTGGCGCCGACCCCGGACATTCTGCTGATGGATGAGCCCTTTTCCAATCTCGATCAGGGTTTGCGCCAGAAAGTACGCAGTGAAACCATTGCTCTGCTGCGCCAGTTGGGCACCACCGTTATTATCGTTACGCATGATGCCGAAGAGGCTTTGTCTGCCGGAGACCGGATTATCCTGATGAAATCAGGCAAAATCATCCAGCAGGGCACAGCGCATGAAATCTACGACCATCCGAACGGGCGTTATGCAGCTGATTTCTTCTGCAGTTTCAACGCTATTCCGGGCACAATCAAAAGCGGGACGATTGAAACTCCGCTCGGTACTTTTCCGGTCAGCAATACAGAGCTCAGCGACGGACCGGTAACAATGTATCTGCGACCTTCCCATATTCTTCCTGTGGCCGGTACAGATAATCTGCAGAACACAACTGAAGGCACAGTGACAGGCCGTCATTTTCTGGGTGAAACTGAAGAACTTCTCATCCGCACCGGTGATCTGCAAACGCCCCTGCGCATCCGCACTTCTCTCCGGTTACCGGCCAATATTCAGAAAATACATTTGCAGCTTGATACGGACAAAGCGCTCTTCTTCCGCGATTAAACGCACATACAACCTGCTCACAAAGGCTTGACTTGACAGTCAAAGTCAACCAATAGTTGACTTTATTAATCATAATTTCTGTCCATGCAGTTTCAATCATGAAAGAGATACAATGACCAGAACCGGATATGCGCAAGCAGGCTTTGCTCTCGTCCTCGGAACCCTTTTCGCAGGCGCTGCGAATGCAGAGGAAGTCAATATCTATACCACCCGCGAACCGGGTCTGATCCAGCCTCTGCTTGATGCCTTCAAGGCTTCCAGCGGTATTACGGTCAACACCGTATTCCTGAAAGACGGTCTGGCTGAGCGCGTTGCCTCTGAAGGTGAAAATTCCCCTGCGGACATTCTGATGACCGTTGATGCGGGCAACCTGATCGACCTGACTGAAAAAGGCCTCACCCAGCCTGTTTCGTCCAAAGTACTGGAAGAAGCCGTTCCGGCACAGCTGCGCGATGCCAAAGGTGAGTGGTTTGCCCTGTCCATGCGCGCCCGCGTTGTTTATGCCGCCAAGGATCTGGATGTTACCGCTCTGAATTATGAAGATCTGTCCGATCCGAAATGGAAAGGCAAAATCTGTATCCGTGCAGGTCAGCATCCTTACAACACAGCCCTGATCGCCGATTACATCGCCCATTACGGCGCTGAAAAAACCGAAGAATGGCTGAAAGGCGTCAAAGCCAATCTGGCACGTAAAGCTGCTGGTGGTGACCGTGACGGCGCGAAAGACATTGCAGGCGGCATTTGCGATATCGCAGTTGCCAACTCCTACTATGTCGGCCTGATGCGTTCCGGCAAGGGCGGTGAAGAGCAGGTCAAATGGGGTGAAAGCCTCAAAGTCATTCTGCCAACCTTCAAAGAAGGCGGCACACAGGTCAATATCAGCGGTGCGTCCCTTGCCAAACATGCCAAGAACAAAGACGCTGCTGTGAAGCTGCTTGAATATCTGGTTTCTGATGAAGCTCAGAAAATCTATGCAGAAGCCAATTTCGAATATCCGGTTAAAGCCGGTGCGCCGCTTGATCCGATTGTGAAATCCTTCGGTGAGCTGACAATCGACAAAACCCCGCTCACAGAAATCGTAAGCCATCGCAAACAGGCCAGTGAGCTGGTCGATAAAGTAGGCTTCGACAATTAATAAAAAAGCAC